>CAKQZO010000087.1 GCA_934293835.1 uncultured Lacticaseibacillus sp.
TGTCTAAGTACAGGTCTGGGGTCAACGCTTGGGGGCCATCTGAGAAGGCATGTGCCGGGTCGTCATGGATCTCCACAATTTCACCGTCAGCGCCGGCAGCCGCAGCGGCCACTGCCATCGGCGTCACGAGATCACGCACACCCACCGCATGGCTCGGATCGGCGATGATCGGGTAATGCGACAGCTGTTTCAAAACGGGAATTGCCGCGAGATCGAAGGTGTTGCGGGTGTACTTGTTGTCGAACGTCCGGATTCCGCGTTCGATCAAGAAGACATTCGGGTTCCCGTTGGCGCGGATGTACTCTGCCGCATTCAACAAGTCGTCGATCGTCGCCGACATCCCGCGCTTCAAGCCAACGGCGATCTTGGTCTTGCCGACTTCTTTCAACAAGGAGAAGTTTTGCATGTTACGCGCCCCGATCTGGAAAATATCGGTGTACTTGCCAACCATCTCGACATGCGGCACATCCATGACTTCGGTGATCATATCCAAGCCTTCTTCATCGGCAGCTTCACGTAAGAAGCGCAGACCGTCTTCACCGAGGCCTTGGAATGAGTAAGGCACCGTCCGCGGCTTGAAGGCGCCGCCGCGCAAGACGGTAGCGCCGCCTTCTTTGGCCACTTTGGCCATCTTGTGCACATGCGCTTCCGATTCAACCGAGCAAGGGCCGGCCATCATGACAAAACTCCCGCCACCGATCGTCGTATGTGGCAATGTGATGATCGTGTCTTCCGGCTGGAACTCCCGACTGCCGAGCACGAAGCTCTTGTCGTCAGTGGTGATGGTCGCAATCACAGCCGCTTCTTCTGGGGTCGGTGTGTAGGTTTTAACACCGATAGCGGCTAAGTGCGTGCCAACGACTTCGACATGGGCTGGGGTCGCGGCAAGTTTGGCCGCAACTTGTTGAATCAGTGGAGATTGGGCTTTGAATTGAATGATCATAATGAATGTTCTCCTTTAATGTGTGGGTTTAACGCAGAGCCATTTGGCGCAGTTGGGCAGCAAAATCAAGTTGCAGGTAGGTATCCGCAATGTGTTGTGGCGTGAAGCCGAAGTGTTGCATGACGCGCTCGGCGTTGCCTGAGGCACCGAAGGTTTCCATCCCGACGATCGCCCCGTCAAGGCCGACTAACCGCCCCCAAGGCATCGGGCTGGCCATCTCGACTGCGACTCGGCGCGTGACCGCACGCGGCAAGACGCTTTCTTGGTAGGCGCGCGATTGCTGGGCGAACAGCTCGAAGCTTGGTACCGAAACGACTGAGACGAAGCGGCCAGACTTGGCCAACTCCAGTTGCGCCTGCATCGCCAGGTGCACCTCGGAGCCACTGGCCAACAGGATCCCTTCTTGCGGCTTACCCGCAGGAACGGCAGACGCGATGTAAGCACCGCGACGCACCGGCGGCACCTGCTTGGACAGCTGCGGCAGATCCTGACGCGTCAAGACGATAACCGTCGGTCCATTCTGCCGCGTCAGCGCCACCCGCCATGCTGCGGCGGTTTCTTGGCCGTCCGCCGGCCGGATGACAACGGTGTTCGGAATCGTGCGCAACATTGCCAACTGTTCGATCGGCTCATGCGTCGGCCCGTCTTCACCAACCGCGATCGAATCATGGGTGAAGACGAAAGTAACTGGCAGATGCTGCATCGCCGCCAAGCGAATCGCCGGCTTGAGGTAGTCGGCGAAAACCAGGAACGTCGAGCCAAAGACTCGTGAGCCACCATGTAAGGCAATGCCGTTCAGCGCCGCACCCATCGCGAATTCGCGCACCCCGAAGGCAATGTTGCGGCCTTCTGGATGGTCGGCATCGAACAATGGCGAGCCGTCGATCACCGTTTTGGTCGAAGACGCCAGATCAGCGGCCCCACCCCACATGCCAGGTGCCAGCTTGGCAAAAGCGTTCATCGCAATCTTGCCCGCATCGCGACCAGAACAGCTATCTGGAATCAGCGAGTTCGGCTGTTCTGGCAGGTGTGGTAACACATCGGCGGTTGCCCGTACCAACGCTGCCGATTCAGCCGGCGCAAGACCACTGGCCTTAGCTTGCCAAGTCGCGTGTGCCTTGGCGCCACGCGCCTGCAAGGTATCGGCAAACCGCCGGTAAACAGCCTCTGGGGCTTCGAAGTCTGGAAGCGTCCAGCCAAGTGTTGTCTTCAACGCGGCGAAATCTTCAACAGATAATGCCTTGCCGTGAACCCCGTTAGTGCCTTGCTCACGCGCGCCGTAGCCGATGATCGTCCGGACCTCGATCATAGACGGCTTGTCCGTATCCTGCTTCGCCGCCGTAATCGCCTTGTCGATCGCGTTGAGGTCATTGCCGTCTTCAACGCGACTGTATGTCCAGCCTTCCGCTTCGCAACGTGCCTGCATGTTTTCGCCGAACGCGCGCTTTTTGCCACCATCAAGCGAAACATCATTCGAGTCGAACAATACGATCAACTTGCCAAGGCCTTGATGCCCTGCCAACCCCATGGCTTCATGCGAAACGCCTTCCATGAAGTCACCATCGCCGGCGATGACGTAAGTATAATGATCGACCATGCCCGGCAGGCGCGCGGCCATGTGTCGTTCGGCCATCGCCATACCGACTGCCATGCCGAGGCCTTGCCCCAGCGGGCCAGTTGTCGCCTCGACCCCGTCGACAACTCCGTATTCAGGATGGCCCGGCGTCCGACTACCGAATTGCCGGAAATGGCGCAAATCATCTTGGGTGACGGCAAAGCCTGCGAGGTGTTGCAAGCTGTACAACATCGCACTCCCGTGGCCAGCGGAGAGGACAAAGCGATCACGATTGAACCAGCGCGAATCTGTCGGTGTCACTGTCAGATGGTTACGGTACAAGACGTAGGCCATCGGCGCCGCTCCCAGTGGCAGTCCTGGGTGGCCAGAATTAGCGGCTTGGATCTGCGCGACACTCAACATGCGAATCGTATTGACGGCTTGGTCGTCGGTTGCATCAAACTTCATAGTGTTACCCTCCTAGTTGACGATAAGCAAGAAAAAACGCTATCGGCTCAACCGATAGCGTTCATTTTTCCTAGGAAAAATAAAAAGCACACGGTTGAAAACTCGTTCATCCGTGTGCTTACCTGTGTGGTTCGATGACCCTGGTATGCAGACGAATGTACCCCTCGCGAGTAGGGACACATTCGTGTGCTCCTACTCGCTAGAGAAAATACGCATACCAGGCATAATAAACAGTTGTTGTCATCATCATCGAAACCCCTTCTTGATTTGTTGCACTGAGCTTACCGCCTTCACAACCACTTGTCAATAAAAATATTTAAATTCAGTGAGAAAAAATTAAATCCCCATGGCGAAATAGCGGGGTTCACTGAATATCTCCCCAGCCTCGAATCAATAAGTTTGTGCGTCGAAGCGGTTGTAATACCAGAGATAGTATTGCCCTTGGTGCAAGCTCAGTTTCGTGACACTCGTGTTGTCTGGTTCAGGTAGTGTCATCGGATCCTGCGGTTGTAGTGCCACTAAGGCCGCCGCCTTGACTGTGAACCCGTGGGTCACACACACGACCGCGTCGTCAGGATAGCACGCCGCCGTAGTGGTCATGAAGTCGGCCACCCGCTGCTGGACTTTGGCGAAGGTCTCACCACCGAGCGCAACATCGACATAGTTGGGCCGCACATCGTTCAATACCGGATCGAAGACTTCCGGGTAGGCGGTACGCAAATCAGCATTGGCCTGGCCATCCCAATTTCCATATGAAATTTCCAATAACCGTTCGTCTAATTGCGGTTGCAACCGCCCCTGCGGATCGAGAAGCGCCGCCGTTTCCTTCGTCCGCTCGAGCGGACTGACAAACAAGGCCGCCATCGATGTCAACGAGAATTGTTGGGCGAGCCGACGTGCCTGTTGCTGACCAGTCGCGGTCAGATGCGTGCGCTCATCGTTGATGATGCCTTGCTTGAGCCCGAGGGCATTGGCCGTGGTTTGGCCGTGGCGAACAAAATAGAATGTTGTCATAACTTCCTCCTATCATCTGGTTCTAATCATTTTTTCACATTGACGTGGCTAAACTTCCGTGCTATCTTAGTTAACAACGAAGCGGAGGTCAAAGCAATGCCAAAAATCAGCCTTAACAACCTCATGTCATCATCATGGTCTACTACATCAGCTGTGTAGACCAACTTTGTGCTTCCGCCAAGTGGTCTCACAGTTCAACTGTGAGACCGTGAATATCACTCATCACGCGTCTTCACAGTGAATGTGGAGGCGCGTTTTGTTTATTCAAAAACCCTAGGAGGATTATTATGGTCGTCTATAACTTTGCTGCCGGGCCTGCCATCATGCCTGCTCCCGTCATTCATCAAATTCAAGCCGAATTGCCGTCGCTCAACGGTTCTGGTATGAGTGTGATGGAGATTTCACACCGCTCTGCGGCTTTTGATACCATCATTCAACAAGCCGAGACTCGCCTGCGTCAGCTCATGGCCATTCCTGACGACTACGCCGTTTTATTCATGCAAGGTGGTGGCACCGGGCAGTTCGCGGCCGCCCCGTTGAACCTGGCAACCAAGCACCAACACATCGCCGTCCTCGACAGCGGCCAGTGGGCCAGCCGCGCCACGAGCGAAGCCGTCCGCCTCGGCATCCCCGCCGACGTGCTGGCAACGACTCAAGCCGACCACTACCGCCACCTTCCCGAGTTGCCGGCCCCGTTGCCTCAAGGCGTCTACGACTACCTCCACATCTGCGTAAACAACACCGTCGAAGGCACCGCCTACACCACCCTGCCAGACACAGGCACGACCCCGCTAGTCGGTGATATGTCGTCGAACATCCTGGCACAGCGCTATGCCGTTCAAGACTTCGGCCTGATCTTCGCCGGGGCCCAGAAGAATCTTGGCCCGGCTGGCGTCACGGTCGTCATCGTTCGCCGCGACTTGTTGACCGACGTCAGCGCCGTTCCCAGCGCGCTCGACTACAGCCTGTTTGCGCGCAAGCACTCACTGTACAATACCCCGCCGGTATTTGCGATCTACGCTTTAAACCTGACGCTTGGCTGGGTTCAGGCTCAAGGTGGGGTCGATGAGATGGTACGCCGCAACCGTGAAAAATCCGGCAAGCTTTACGCCTTTCTCGATCAATCTCAATTGTTCTTCAATCACGTCGCCAAGGCCGATCGTTCGCTGACCAATGTCGTCTTCAATACCGGTGATGCCGCCCTTGATCAGGCTGTCGTTGCTGGTGCGGAAACTCAAGGATTGATGAACCTCAAGGGCCATCGCAGCGTCGGTGGGCTTCGCGCCAGTCTCTACAACGCGATGCCTCTAGCCGGGGTCGATGCCTTGATCGACTACTTACACGCCTTCGAACAGCACGCTTAGTTTCACGTGTAACATCGTCATTCACTCACAAAAAGGAGCACAGCATGTATCAAATCAAAACTTTCAACGCGATCGCCGAAGCCGGGCTGAACGAATTTCGTCCCGACTATCAGCTCAACCAAACCGATGATGCCGACGCATTCCTGATTCGGTCGGTCAACCTTCACGACTATCCGTTCACCAGCAAGCTCAAAGCCATCGTCCGCTGCGGTGCCGGCTTCAATAATATTCCCTTAGATGTTGCGACCGCTAACGGTACCGCAGTCTTCAACACGCCCGGATCCAATGCAAACGCGGTCAAAGAATTGGTGATCGCAATGCTGATCACCGCCAGTCGCAACCTCTTTTCGGCCGCGCGCTACGCCGCCAAGAATTCCGGTGCCGATATTTCGACGCGGACCGAGGCGGAGAAGACCCAGTTCAACGGCACCGAGCTTACTGGCAAGACCCTGGCGGTGATTGGTGTCGGCCACGTCGGTGCACGGGTCGCCACCGCCGCTGGGGACCTCGGGATGAGGGTCATCGGCTATGACCCTTACCTATCCGCCAACGATGCTTGGCACATTCCTACCGCAACCGTCCGCGCCGCAACGCTTGAAGACGCAATCGCCCACGCCGATTACGTCTCCGTACACGTTCCCAAGAATCCTGACACCATCAACCTGATCGGGGCCAAAGAGCTCGCCATGATGCCTCAAGGCGCCGTCGTCTTGAATTTTGCCCGTGGTGGTATCGTCGACAACCATGCCGTCTGCGAGGCCCTCGATACCGGCCATATCAAGCGTTATATGACCGACTTTGGCGAAGACGAGATCTTGAATCGTGCCGATGTCCTCGTTACCCCCCACATCGGTGGCTCGACCATGCAAGCCGAAGCTAACGGTGCCGTGCAAGGCGCCGATCAGATCATGAACTTCCTCGAAACCGGTAACGTCGTGCACTCGGTCAACTTACCGACTCTTGAGGTTCCATTTGCTTCCAAGTTCCGTCTGACCGTGATGCACAAGAACATTCCTAACATGGTCGGCCAGATCGCGACCCTCCTCGCGAAGGCCAACGTCAACATCGAGACGATGAGCAACGCTGCCCGCGGTGAAGTCGCCTACTCGATCATCGACACCAACAATGCGTTTGAAAAAGACGCGTTGCTCACTCACCTACGCAGCATTGATGCGGTCTACCGCGTTCGCCTCTTGAAACATTAATTTCTACCGTAATTGTCTCACCCGGGGCTGTGACTTTTGTCACAGCCCCGGTTTTTGTACCCGAATATTCCGCTAATGTTACGTTCCAAAAGGCCGGTACCGAGCAGATA
>CAKQZO010000088.1 GCA_934293835.1 uncultured Lacticaseibacillus sp.
ATCAACGATCTGGAGGAAGTCGACCGTGAAGCATAAGTTGATCGTGATCACCGGGGCAACAGGGACGGGCAAGACAACGGTTAGCCGTTACTTGGAGCAGCAATACCACGTCCAGAAGGTGATGACGCACACGACCCGACCGCGTCGCAATGGAGAAGTCGATGGCATTGATTACGCCTTCGAGACGCCGACCAGTTTTGCGACAAATCACTACATCGAGAGTGTGACCTACGCCGGTTATCAATACGGCAGTTCGTACGAGTCGCTGTTTGCGGCCTGGCAACACGCGGCGTTTGCCAGCATTGTGTTAGACACGGCAGGGGCAATCACCTACGCGCAGACCCTGGGGCCGGCGGTGGCGACCTTGTTCTTGACGATCGAAGATCCGGCCGTGTTGCGCACACGCCTCTTGGCGCGCGGCGACGCGCCAGAGATGGTCAGCCAGCGCCTGGCCTCGGCGGAATATCAACGCGATCTCGCGCTACCCGCGGTGTTAGCGCCAAGTGCGACCGTGATCGCCAACGACGACTGGGGCCAGGCGCAGGTGGCAATCGACCGCTTCATGAAGTCACTGGCGTTAACGGTGGCTGGTGTTCATCATTAAATTGTGTTAAACTGATTTAATCGGAATCATAACGATTAAATGTAATGGAGGCAGATTATGTCGAATGTGACGATCGCAATCGAGCGGATGAAGGCCGATGGGATGCGGGTGACGAAGCAGCGCCGGGATCTCGTGGCGTATCTTGATCAGCACGCAGACAGCTATGTGACAGTGACCAGTATCGATGCCTTCATGCGCGGGCGCTATCCCGGCCTGTCGCATGACACGATCTACCGCAACGTCAAGGCGTTCGAGCGGCTCGGCATCTTGGAGTCCGAGGTGCAAGACGAGCAGGCGATCGTGAAGTTGCAGTGCGATTATCAGCATCCGCATCATCACCATTTTATCTGTCGCAACTGCCATCGGGTGCAGGAGTTGCAGATGTGTCCGCTCGATTATTTTGAAAACCAGGTCCCAGGCGCCAAGATCGAAAGCCATAACTTCGAGTTATACGGGTTGTGCGCGGACTGTGCCAAGCGCCAGGCAACTAACTAAACCAGCCAAAGCAAACGCCTGCATCGGCGTGGCCGCGGTTGGTTTTTTAGTCACTTCTTTGTATTTCCTTAAGGGCCTGTCGCCGGCGGTTGCGTTACAATCAACTTATGACATTTCTTGAAAGGGGTCCAATCCATGGCATACCGGACAGCACCGTTACTTTCACCGGCAGCAATCGTCTCAATCATTATTCTCGTTAGTGGTTTCAACGTCATCAACACGACAGTCAACCCGAGTGCAAAACCCAAGTCTGAGTCTGCGCAAAGCGCGCTGATCTCTAGTCAAAAAGCGGCACAGGCCAGCTCGGCGGTTTCTTCAACCACCAGCGGTAGCAAGAAGGCCGCCCCGGCACATTCAAGCAGTTCGGATAGTGCCGCTACCACGCCTTCTGGTGATCAAGCATCTGAAACCAGCAGTCAGACGCAGACCGACGAGCAATCAGCGACCAAGCAGACCCCGGCAACGACCGACCAACAGGCGAATAGTTCGGCTAAGCAGGCGTCCGGTGCGTCTTCTGCACAGGATAGCTCGGCGGCCCAATCTAGCGGGGCTTCGTCGGAGGCGACCAATGCCAGCTCGGCCAGTGATGACGCCAACAGTGCCACGTCTTCTTCGCAGGACACCGGCGCGACTGACGCCAGTAACTAAGGAGGGGTGACATGTTAACTGCATTAGATATCTTGAATCGACTGTTGAGCTATTTCAACATCCAGGATAAAGCTAAAGGCAAGGCATTCACCGTGGTGGCTTTCGTGGCCAACTTCTATTTGTTATATACGGCGATTCAAGGGTTGCGTTACTCCGGCTACCGTCTGCAAGGGCTGCTGTTTTTGCTCGGCTTCTTACTGCTGGAATACTTCATTGTGTTGAACGCAGTGTATTACTATACGGACAAACAGCTGAAGTTCGATATTTCGCCGAAGGTTGAGAAAATGCTCGGTGGCAATCAGGCGCAGATGAAGGCGGCGGAAAACAGCCTGACTAAAGCCCAGCTTTCCGGCCCGGCCAGTGGGTTGTTCCAAGATGATAAGCTGTTGCCGACGGCCATCAGCATTTCGCCGACCCAACAGGAAAATCTCGACGCGCTTGTGGAACGGTTGCTCACACAAGGCAACCTGAGCACCAACTATTCTGGCCTAGACGACCATGCGATCGCTAGGGTCGCTCGACACTCGCAGCAGCCGGTGGCGGCGATCGGCAACTTGGTCGAGTTACCGTTCTTCAAGGTCGTGGCCCAAGGGGATGCCTTGATCGTGTATGGTGGGGTCAACGCCTTGGCCAGTAGCGAAGTCGCCACTGTTTTGCGGGTCGGTTTGTTGCCGGTGCGCGAAGCGATGGCCGAATACGCCCTCGCGGCCGCGCATGTTTACCTGACCGGTGGTGAAAGTAAGCAGATGGGGCGCAAGAGTCTGATGACGAGAACCGAGCCTTATGGGCTGACGGTCCAACTCGCGTATAAGCCGCGGCAGGCACCTGCGTCTGAATAATCATAATTTTTTTAATGATAAATTGGCGAGATAATGATGGCTTGATAAGCTCTTTAAATCATGGCCTCATTTTAACGCGACGCGGTGTGCGCGCCTGCGCATTTCGCCTTTCTGCTAAGCCCTTGTTGTCGTGATGATGACAAGGGTTTTTCTTTGATTGGACAAGATGGTTAAAAAATGATAAATTATTCATAATCACTCATAAGGCTCCGGACACAAATGGGCTAGAGTAGATGCCTAAAAAAGGAGGGATCACGATGTCGATGATCGAATTCCACGATGTCGAGAAGTATTATGGCAAGTTTCACGCGCTGAAAGATATTAACCTGACCATCGATCGCGGGGAGGTCGTGACGATTATTGGCCCTTCCGGTTCGGGGAAGAGTACGCTTTTGCGGACGATCAACGGGCTGGAACGCGTGCAGTCAGGCCAACTCATCGTCAATGACTTTGACTTAGCCGATAAGAACACAGACATGAACAAGATTCGCAAGAACGTGGGAATGGTTTTCCAGCATTTTAATCTCTATGCGAACAAGACGGTGATGCAAAACATCACCCTCGGCCCGACGCTGGTGTTGCGCCGCAATAAAGAAGAAGTCCATGAAGAAGCCTTGAAGCTACTCGATCAGGTTGGGCTGCGCGACAAGGCGGACTCATACCCTTCCGCGCTATCAGGCGGTCAGAAACAGCGGATCGCTATCGCGCGTAGCCTCGCGATGAAGCCCAAGGCACTACTCTTTGACGAGCCGACATCGGCCCTGGATCCCGAAACCATCGGTGATGTGCTGGATGTCATGCAAGACATTGCTCAGCAAGGGATGACGATGGCCGTGGTGACCCATGAAATGGGCTTCGCCCGCCATGTCGGCAACCGGATCGTCTTCATGGCCGATGGTCAGATTCTCGAAGACTCCGATGATGTCAATGCCTTCTTTGATCAGCCGAAGGAACCACGCGCGCAAGAATTTCTCAGCAAGATCATCAACCATTAAGGAGGGGCGAGATGAAAAAATCACGCAACTTAATGGCGGTGCTCGCCTTGTGCTTCGGCTTAGTGCTGGCATTGGCTGGCTGTGGCAAGTCGTTGGCAGACCAAGACGTCTTGCAACATGCCAAGCAGACGAACACGATCGTCTGGGGCGTTAAGGCCGACACGCGCTTATTCGGCTTGATGAACACCAAGTCTGGTAAAATCGAAGGCTTTGACATCGACATGGCCAAGGCCTTAACCAAGGAGATCTTGGGCCCCAAAGGAAAGGCACAGTTGGTGCAAGTCACCTCGGACACGCGGGTGCCAATGCTCAAAGGCGGGAACATCGACGCGATCATCGCGACGATGACGATCACGCCTGACCGCGAGAAAGTTTTGAACTTCACGCAGCCGTATTTTAACGCTGGCCAGTCACTGCTGGTTAAAAAAGGTAGCCGCATCCACTCAGTTAAAGATCTGAAAAAAGGGGATAAGGTGATCGGGGTACAAGGCTCGACGTCTGTGGATAACATCCAAAAGGCTGCGCCGCAAGCGACGGTTTTGCAGCTGTCCGATTATGCCCAGGCCTTCACGGCGCTCAAATCTGGCCAAGGCTTGGCTGTGACGACGGATAACGGGATCTTGTACGGGATGTCTGAACAGGATCACAACTACATCGTGACCGGTGGGACGTTCACGAAGGAACCATACGGTATTGCGATCAATAAAGGCCAAGACGCGATGACCAAGCGCATGGATCAAGCCATCGAGGCGCTGCGTCAGAATGGTACTTATGAGAAGCTGATCAACAAGTGGTTCGGCAATGTTCCAGGCTTTGATATCAAGGAGGTGGAGTAAATGTTTACGATCCTCTTCCAGAATTTTCCAACATTATTGTCAGGGTTAGGGTTCACCCTGGCCAGTTCGCTCATCGCCTTGGTGGGGAGCTTGGTGATCGGGACGGCGTTTGCGCTGATGGAACTGTCGACGCATCGGGTGGTCGCGGTGATCGGCCGCGTTTACGTAGAAGTCGTGCGCAACATTCCTTTGCTGGTCATCACGATGGCATTTTATGTGATCGTGCCGGCTTATATCGCCAAGATCGACGGCTTCACGGCCGGGACGATCGGGTTGACGATCTACACCAGCGCGTTTATCGCCGAAACCGTGCGGGCCGGGATTCAGTCGGTGGCCGTGGGGCAGATGGAAGGCGCGCGCTCGGTGGGGATGACCTACACGCAAGCGATGGTCCAGATCATTTTCCCTCAAGCGATCAAGATCGTGATCCCGCCGTTGGGCAATCAGTTCATCAACTTGGTGAAGAACTCATCGATTCTGGCGTTCGTTGCCGGCTTTGACTTGATGTACCAAGGGAAGATCATTGCGAATGCGACCTTCAACACCTTCGATACTTATCTGGCAGTCGGTTTGTTGTATCTGATCTTGACGATGCCGCTGTCGTATTTCATGCGCTATCTCGAAAAGAAATGGAACGTCGACTAGAAAGGAGGTCCCATCATGCAGAACTTTATTGATGCTTATTCACAAGTTAATCTCGCTTACCTGCTACAGGGCCTCTGGGTGACGGTGGAGGTCAGTGTGATCTCGATTTTCTTCAGCTTCATCATCGGGACGTTGCTGGGGGTCGCGCGGTACGTCAACATCAAGATTTTCTCGCCGCTCGTCGGGTTTGTCATCGACTTGATTCGGAATTTGCCGTTGCTGTTGATCTTGTTTTTCACCTACTTCGCGCTTCCGAACATCGGGGTGCGGCTGAACGTTGTGCCGGCGTCGATCGTGGCCATGACGGTGTTCGAATCAGCGATGCTGGCTGAGATCGTGCGCTCTGGGATCAACGCGGTGCCGACGGGACAGATGGAAGCAGCACGGAGCAACGGCCTGACATACACCCAGGCGATGTTGCGGATCATCTTACCTCAGGCGTTCAAGGCGATGATTCCACCGATCGTCAGTCAGTTCATCTCATTGGTCAAGGATACGAGTTTGGCGACGATCATCCTTCTGCCAGAGTTGACCTATCACGCCCAGATCATTTACGGGCAAAACATCAACTACATGATTCCGATGTTCGTCGCATTGGCGGTGTTGTACTTCATCGTCAACTATGCGTTGTCACTGGTGTCACGGGTGATCAACAAGCGGATGTCATCAGGCGTGCGCTAGTGCATACTGAGCAAGTCGTTTGGTGGGAAGCTGAAGCTTCCTGCCAAACGGCTTTTTTGTTAGGAATGGTCACGGTAAGTGCTGGCTTTTTCCGGCGCGGGACTTGGGATTATAATGGGATAAGTAATGTTAGTCAACGGATAGGAGTGAAGGGTTACGAGTACGGAGCAACCTGCAAGAAAACATTTTTACAAGCGCGCACCGTTATCATGGGTACATCTCAAGATATACTTAGCAATCATTCTGGGGCAATTCGTCTGTGGGTTCACCATCCAGATCAGCGGTTCGGCCATCGCTGCCGCGCAGAAGGTCATGCCGGTTTCCAGCGTGTGGGTCGGCTTGATTGGGGCGGGGACCTTGATTGGCTTGGCGGGCAGCCTCTGGATCGGTAAGCTTTCAGAACGAGTGGGGCGCCGGCGCTTGTTGTTGCTTGATATGTATCTGCTGGTGGTGGTGTCGCTGTTGCAACTGGTGACGACCAATCTGGCGTGGACCTTCGTCTTCCGCGTATTGGCCGGCTTGATGATGGCCGTGGAGTATACCGCAGGCAATACGTTGCTGATCGAGTGGTTGCCGCTCAAAGAAGGAGGTCGCTTCCAGAGCCGCTTGATCATCTATTGGGTACTGGGGTTCATCGTGGCGTCGATAACGGGGGAAATGGTCACAAACTGGCAGATGATGATGGTTGTCCCAGCGTTGCCAGCCTTAGTGACCGCCATTTTTCGCTCAGCGGCCAAATTGCCGCACTCGCCTAGCTGGCTGGTCAACCAAGGACAAGCTAAGCGGGCGCAGAAGGTCATCCAGAAAAATCTGGGTAGACATTGGGGGCTGTCTAAGAAGCAGAAAGAAGCTGGCCAAACGGTCAACGAAAGTTTTTCGTGGACGGTG
>CAKQZO010000089.1 GCA_934293835.1 uncultured Lacticaseibacillus sp.
CCGTACAAGTGAATAAGCAGTTAGCAGAATTTAGAGGTGTCGCAGTATTTTAGTTACAGTCAAGCATAACGTCACATCGCTACCTACCTTAACTTGAGGGTTCCGTTTCACGAAGTCAGTGAAGCGGGGCCTGTTTTTGTTCGGCGCGAAATTATGGTTGACTTTCTGGACGAGCGTGGTAGGCTAATGTTAATCAAATTCTTAGGAGGTTCTCATGATGATTCAGACCCTTGTGCTCAAGCAACATGCGTTTAGCTTCGCGTTTAGACAGTGATCTGTCTGGCGCGAGGCTCATTGCGATGAGCTATCACACCACGCAGATCGACCTCGACTGCGTGGCTGAATCAGACGGAGAACCGTCTCATGACACCCTCGCAGCCGCTTGGCTTGCGAGGGTTTTTATTTTGGTGAAGAACTGCCTGGTAACTACTTAGGAGGAACTATTGATGAAAGTGCAAATGTATTCTGTCCGTCCCGATGAAAAAGATGCCATTACCCAAAACGCGGCCGCGCTTGACTGCGTGGTCGATACCGTCAACCACGACTTCACGCCGGCCGACATCGCCAACCTGCAAGGCTACGACGTCTTGTGCTTGGCCCAACACGGAGCGATCGGGGCGGCAAGCGACTATGCCAAGATCGCGGCCGCAGGCGTCCATCATATCGCGCTACGTATCACCGGCTATGACATCATCGATTTAAAAGCTGCCGCGGCCAATGGCATCAAGGTCACCAACGTGCCGGCTTACTCGCCGCGTTCGGTCGGCGAGATGACGCTGACGCACGCGATGTTACTGTTGCGGCACCTGAACGAGGCCAAGGCGCGCATGGCGGCCGGCGACTATTCATGGGGCGGCCTTGAAGCCGACGAGATCCACACCTTGACTGTGGGGATCATCGGTGTGGGCAAGATCGGCTCCGCCGTTGCCCGGCTGTTCTATGCCTTGGGCGCAACGATCATTGCCAACGATCCGATCAAGCGGCCAGAGCTCAGCGACATCCTCACCTATGTTGATAAGGAGACCCTTCTCAAGACCGCGGACATCGTGACCGTGCACACGCCGTTAGATGACACGACCCATCACCTGATTGATGCCGCGGCGCTGGCCAGCATGAAGCCGACTGCGATCTTGCTGAACTGCGCGCGGGGGCCTATCGTCGACACAGACGCCTTGATTGCCGCGCTGGAGAACAAGACGATCGCGGCGGCCGGCATCGATTCGATCGAAGACGAGAACGGCATCTTCGGCGACAACCTGACCGGCCAAGCGGTGCCTAACCCGCGCCTGTTGAAGCTACAACAGATGAGTAACGTCTCCGTCAGCCCACACATGGCGTTTTACACCCGCCCGGCGGTGGCCAACATGGTCGCCATCGCATTGCACGACGCAGACACGATCGCCAAGGGTGGCGTGTCCGAACACGAAATTAAGGGGTAACCACGATGAAAGCAGTTAAAACCGGCACCATGAACATCCTCAACGGCCTGTCGATCGGGATCATCGTGGCGCTGATTCCAGGGGCGATCTTCAATTCCCTGATCGGTGCCCTCGTGCCGAGCTTCCCACAACTCGCGTTCATCACCGCCTTCACCGGCGCGGCGCAGACGATGATGCCGTTGTTGTCGGCCGTGTGCGTGGGGATGTTGGCGAAGTTCACGCCGATTCAGACCACGTCGCTGGCGCTAGCGGCGCTTGTCGGCGCCGGCAACATTCAGGTCGCCAAGGCCGGCTACAGCATCGCCGGCACCGGAGACATCATCAACACCGGGATCACCTTGGCGATCGGTTATCTCCTGATCAAACTGTTAGGTAACGCGTTGAAGGCCTACACGATCTTGCTGATGCCTAGCATCTTGTTGCTGATTGCAGGAGGCATCGGCCACCTGACGCTCGGGCCTGTGTCCGCCTTCACGCAAGCGATCGGGGTCATCGTCAAAGAGGTGACGACGGTGCAGCCGTTGTTGATGGGAATCTTGATGGGCGTCGCGTTCGGCTTGTTGATCGTCAGTCCGATTTCCACGGTCGGTATCGCCACGGCGATTTCTTTGGCAGGGATTGGCGCCGGCAGTGCCAACCTCGGGGTCGTCGGCGCGCAGTTTGCGCTGACTGTTTACGGTTGGTCGGCGAACTCCTTTGGGACATCGATCGCGCACTTCCTGGGTTCGCCGAAGATGCAGATGGCCAACATCTTCTCGAAGCCCAAACTGTTCTTGCCGCTATTGATCAATGCTGGCATCATGGGTGGCATCGGCGCGCTGTTCAACATCCAAGGCACGCCGATGAGTGCCGGGTTCGGCTTTGCCGGGCTGATCGGGCCGCTGGCCGCGTTGAGTGGCATCGGCCACACCGATGCGGGAAGCCTGATCGAGGTTACCTTGCTGTTTTTGATCGTGCCGGTGATCCTCGCGCTGATCAGCCAGTTCGTCTTCACCAAGCTCTGGCACTATCAAGATGCCAGCGACTACGCTTTAAATTATGTTTAGACAATAATCGCACAGCCTCGCCGAAAGCCGTCATGGTTTTGGTGAGGCTGTGTTTTTGAATTTTAAGAATGTCGTCTGTTTTCACGGCGAATTTCAGCGCAATCAGGGGTTGTGGTATAATGCCCATTGAAACCGCCGAGTGGCGTGATGATTAGGAGGACGTTAACTGCAAACCAAAACACTGAATTAAATAGAATATCATGCACTTAGTGATCCTGTAGTAACTAGTGGAAGAAAGGATCACCAATTTGCATGAAATGATGAACTCGTGAGAAATCCCTAGCAATTCGCTGACTTGGTAATGGTGAAAGTTTTACTGGCTTGACAACTTGTTTTCATCTCTGTTGCGTAATTTATAAACGAGGGAGGTGATTAGATGCTTAGGACACACAAACTGCGTTGCTACCCGAATGCCACGATGCAGAACGCCTTGAAACAGGCATGTGATTATGCCGCTACTGTTTCAATCAGGCCTTAGCGACTTGGAATGCCATGTACGATGAATCCGTCATCCTAGACGACAAACACTTGCGCCCAAACGAGCGCAAAGTGCGTGATGAGTTAGTCGCCAACAAGGCTGACTGGCAGTTTGAGCGCTCGGCTCGCATCTTGCAGCTGGCGGTTCATGACTTGGCTCAAGGGTGGAAAAACTTCTTCAATTCGAAGATGCCTGACCATGATAAACCTCGGTTTAAGTCACGAAAACGTAGTCGTCAGGTTTTTAAAACTGACCGGGCGACCATCGTCAATGGAAAACTTAGGTTAGATAAGCCTCATGCTTATGCTGGCGCTTGGTATGATATTCGGTTAGTCGAAGTCCCACGCTGGGCAGGAACCATTCGCTTGGCGACCGTCACCGAAGAAGCGGATGGCTATTATGTGAGCCTAAGCATCGAGGTCGAACAACCAGAGCCATTGCAAGCTTTGGAGCGGGTCTGTGGGGTTGATGCCAATATCGGCAAGTATGTTTACAACGACGGTGATGCAATGGCAACATTGCCAATCCTGTCTACTAAACTCGTTAGCCTCTATGACCGTATCTCTTTGTATCAGCGGCAACTCGCGCGCAAACGCCGGGCGAATCCGGGTCACTTTCTGTCTAAACATTATCGCGCAACGAAAACCAAATTGCGGCGGGCGTATCAGAAAGTAGCGCGAATTCAAAATGACCTGTTGCAGAAACTGACCACAATGCTGGTACGGTTAAATGGCACCATCGCCATCGAGGACTTGGATGTGAAACACATGAAGATGAACAAGCGCCTGGCGAAGAACCTTCACCGCTCGTTGTTTGGCCAATTCAAGGTGTTAATGCAGGACAAGGCCAAGTGGTATGGCCGGACGCTTGTGTTGGTCGACCGCTTCTATCCGAGCACGCAACGGTGTAGCCGCTGTGGACTGGTGAAGACCGGCTTAGATAAGCTGACGCTAGCCGGCAACCATCACCATCACACGAACCATCACGAGTTTCATTGTTACGGCTGTGGCGTTCGCTTAGAGCGTGATGAAAATGCCGTGCTAAATTTGATTCAATACACTAAGGGGCAGGCTATGTCCTAATGATTCATGAGCCGGTCACTGTTGCCACGGAGCACTCCAAGGTAAGAATACCGGTATTGATGGAATCAAATAAAACCAGAATGGACAACTAAGAAAGGAAATATATAACTCTTTACTAGTGTCATTGGACATTCTTCCACGTTTTATATAGCAGAAAAAAGATGTCAGAGATTCCAGAATTTACCCCAGTGCTGTTAGGTAGTGATATGAACGTGTATGGTATGGCGCGTTCGTTTCACGAACTCACTGGGCAAGTCGTCGATGTGTATGCCAAGGTTCAACTGGCACCGACGCGTTTTTCTAAGATCGTCAACGTGCATTTGATTGACGATTTTGATGCTGATCCGACCTTCATCGAACATATGCGCAAGGTCGCAGCCAAATATGCAGATTATCAAGGTAAAGTGATCTTGATCGCTTGCGGCGACGGGTATGCCGAGCTCGTGTCCAAGCATAAAGAAGAACTCAGCAAGACGTTCGTTTGTCCTTATGTTGACTATGACCTCTTGAAGCGGCTGAACTCCAAGGAAAGCTTCTATCAGGTTTGTGACGAATATGACCTGCCTTACCCGAAGACGAAGATCGTCACGAAGGCGATGTACGAATCCGGCGCGCAGATCTCGACCCCATTCGCGTTTCCCGTGGCGCTGAAGCCGACCAACTCGGTGGAGTGGTTGCTGATCCATTTTGAAGGGCGTAAGAAGGCCTTCACGATCCATTCCCAAGTCGAGCTGAACACGATCATCGCGAAGATCTACGACAACGGCTACACCAGCGACCTGATTCTGCAAGACTTCGTGCCTGGCGACGACTCGCACATGCGCGTGTTGAACGCCTATGTCGACCAGCACCATCATGTCAAAATGATGTGCCTCGGCCATCCGCTTCTGGAAGACCCGACTCCAGCCGCGATCGGCAACTATGTCGCGATCTTGCCGGAATATAACCAAGGCCTCTACGACCAGATGCAGAAGTTCTTGGAGGAAATCAAGTTCACCGGCTTCGCCAACTTCGATATGAAATATGACGACCGCGACCACACCTACAAGCTGTTTGAAATCAACATTCGCCAAGGGCGCTCGAGCTTCTTCGTGACGCTGAACGGCTATAACCTCGCGCAGTGGCCGGTGCTGGATTATGTGGCCGGCACGCTTGACGCGCAGCCGACCGTCTACGGCAACCAAGACGAAGCCAAGCACCAGCTGTGGCTAGGTGTGCCCAAGTCGGTGTTCAAGACTTATGCCAAGGACAACGCCGATAAGCAGCGGGCCTTGGAGCTGATCGCCGCCAAGCGCTATGGGACGACCGTTTTTTACGACAAGGACATGTCCTTGAAGCGGTGGGTCTTGATGAAGTACATGTTCCACAACTACGTCGGCCGCTACAAACAGTTCTTCGCGGAAAATAAAGGTGACGCTTAACCAGGCGTAAAAGCGCGTTGCGCGGTATAATAGTGATGTTCACAATTAGGAGGGATTTCCATGGCAACCGAAGATGATTTTGAAGTTGAATCCATGCATTACAATCGTTTGTTATTGGCGGTTGACGATGATGACGACGACTCCTCGCGCAAGGCGTTCAACTACGCCTGCACCCTGGCGAAAATCTACGGGATTCCTTTAGGAATCGTGTCGATTTTGGAGACTGGGGATCTGAATATCTACCAGTCGCTGTCGCCAGAGCTCTTGAGCGATCGGCGCGGCGAAATCGCGGCGAATCTGAACACCTATGTTGATAAGGCCGAGGCTTTCGGCGCCCAAGACGTGCAGCCGCTGATCGGCGAAGGCAAGCCGGCGCATGTGATCTTAGAAGAGATCGTGCCGGCGTTCAAGCCCGACTTGATCATTCTCGGCTCACACACGCGCCGCGGCAAGAACCATATCGGCCACGTCGCCGGCGAAGTCGTGCGTGAAGCGGCTGCGTCGGTGATCATCGTGCGCTAAGCTGGGGCTGTGCCAGAAGGCGGTTTTGGGGCTGACAGATAGCCCAGGACGCTGGATTTGAACTTGGGACCTAGTGGCTGAGACGCTATCGGCGCGGTGCCGGCTTTTTGAATGGATACAACAGGGGGCTGTGACGTTTGTCGCGGCCCCTTTGTGACTGATAAGGAGAACGTGTATGCAATATGAACAAGTCGTCGTCGGCCGCGTCGTGGCGCGCATCAGTCGCTTCACAGTGCAGGTGGCCTTAGGCGCGACCACCGTGTTGGCCCACCTGTCGAACACCGGGCGGAACAAGGAGTTGTTGGTCGCCGGCCATGAGATCTCGATTAAAAAGGCGGCCAATCCCGCCCGCAAGACCCCGTATGATGTCATCGCCGTGCGGCGTGATGGCCGCTGGATCAACATCGACAGCCTCGCGCCCAACCGACTGGTCAATGCGGCCTTGCAGACGGGAACGCTCGCACTGCCCGGCTGTGATGGCCCGCTGATGGTGCATCCAGAGACGACCTGGGGCGACTCACGGTTGGATTTTGCAGGCAGCGACGCGGCGGGGAGGCAGTTTTTTGCCGAAACCAAAGGGGTGACGCTTGCCAACGCGGGACTTG
>CAKQZO010000090.1 GCA_934293835.1 uncultured Lacticaseibacillus sp.
CTTGTTATGGAACAAGCCTTGGAGCAAGGTGGCCAACACGGTGAATAGCCCGAGCAAGATTGCAAGCAGACTCGACAGCTCGAGCATCTGGATGCCGAGTCGATCATACCCATAAAACAGCACGTAAAGCGGGGTCGCGATTGCCGCCATCCCCATTGCAGCAGGCACCATCACCATATAAAACAGCTGCAACGTACTCGTAATCTGCGTCGCAACTTCTTTGCGATCGCCGCGCGTCGCCGCCGCAGCCAACAGCGGCAGAGCCGTGACAGCCATCGCCACCGCCAGACTGACCACGATCATGATCAGCTTATTAGCATTCCCAGCAAACAACGCATAGATTTCATCCAACCGCTGTTTGGAAACCATAAATCGAAACTGCATCATCGGATTGAACGTGTATTGATCGATAATATAGTATAGATTGATCGCCGAATCCAAGATGATGAACGGCACTGCCTGTTTGAAAATATCGATCAGGATCTGCCGCACCGAAATCTCAATCTGATCGGCACTGCCTTGGGCGAGTTCTGAGAACCGCTGCCTCTGGCTAAGCAAATAAAACACGAGCAAGCCGAGCCCAAACGCAGCGCCGATGAAGGCTGCAAACGTTGACTGTGCCACTGCCCCCACCATGTCATGGTTGCCCAGGCGCATAATGATGAAGGTCATCATCAGCATGTACACGATGCGCGCCACTTGCTCGACAAACTGGCTGATCGCGCTCGGTGCCATCTCGTTATAGCCTTGGAAAAAACCACGCAAGATTGACAGCAGCGGGATCAACAGCAGTGGCCAAGATAGCGACCGAAAGATTCGCGTCAGCGCCATGTCATGCACGGCTAGCACCGGTGCGAACAGCCACAACACGGCCCAAGATAAGACGCCCATGGCCGCCATCAACAACACCCCGGAACGGAATAGGCGCAGACCGGTGCGATATTCATTCATTGCATTGTAATGGGCGACCTGCTTTGAGATCGCACTAGGAATGCCTGCGGTACCGATGATCAAGAAAACACTGTAAATCTGATACCCCTTCGTGAATAACGCATTGGCGGTCAAAAACGCCGCCCCCATCCAGATCCGCCAAGGCACGATATAAATCGCCCCTAAGATTCGGGAGAAAATACTGCCGGCGGTCATCCAGGCCGAGCCACGCAGCATTTGTTCTTTGGCCGAGCGCTTTGGACGCTTCGCCTGTGTTTGTTTATCCATTTTTTCCGCGCCGCTCCAATCAATGCACTATCTTTACTATTTTAATTGAAAGTGTGCCTGCTTTCAACGCAAGGGAAGAACTTGTCATGCATAAGGCTCTGCGCAAGCCAAAAACCCCCGCCTCACGATTCAAACCGAATCGTGAAACAGGGGCGTAAACGGGCGCCGTCTCAGTGATGTCTCACAGTCTAGCGCACAACGATGTTAACGATCTTCTTAGGCACCACGATCTCCTTGACGATCGTCTTGCCGGCGATGAACTTCTTCACGTTGTCGACTTCCTTGGCCGCGGTCTTGATCGCGTCTTCATCGGTATCGACGTTGACAGTGATATGGCCACGTAACTTACCATTGACTTGAACCATCAGCTGATAAGTCTCAGTCACCAGCTTGGACTCATCGACCGTCGGCCATGGTTCGTAAGTCAAGCTGTGCTTATTGCCGAGTTTGCTCCAAATTTCTTCCATCAAGTGTGGTGCAATCGGGGCAAGCATCTTAACCAAGCCTTCGACGTATTCATACGGCAAGACATCGACTTTTTGCGCGTCGTTGATGAAGACCATCATCTGCGAAATTGCGGTGTTAAAGTGTAAGTCTTCGAAGTCTTCGGTGACCTTCTTGACGGTTTCGTTGTAGACCTTGTCTAGCTTACCGTCGTTGAAGGTCGTGATGTGATCGCGCATCTTGCCGTCATCATCAATGAAGGTACGATAGACCCGATCAAGGAACTTCCGGGCGCCAGCCAAACCAGTCGTGCTCCAGGCGATTCCGGCATCCAACGGGCCCATGAACATCTCATACAGCCGCAAGGTATCGGCGCCATATTGTTCGACAACGTCATCGGGGTTGACGACATTCCCCTTAGACTTAGACATCTTCTCGTGGTTGTCGCCGAGAATCATCCCTTGGTTATATAACTTCTGGAACGGTTCCTTGTTCGGAATCGCGCCGATGTCGTACAGGAATAAGTTCCAGAACCGGGCATACAATAAGTGCAACACCGCATGCTCGGCACCGCCAATGTACAAGTCAACCGGCAACCATTCCTTGAGCTTATCGTAATCGGCCAAGGCTTCCTTGTTGTGCGGATCGACGAAGCGCAGGAAGTACCAGCTAGACCCGGCCCATTGTGGCATCGTGTTAGTCTCACGCTTCCCTTTGCGGCCGTTAGCGTCAACCACATTGACCCAATCATCGAGGTTCGCCAGCGGTGACTCGCCGGTGCCACTCGGCTTGATGTCGGCTTCTTCTGGCAGCATTAACGGCAGTTGGTCTTCTGGTACCAGCGTGGTTTCGCCGTCTTCCCAATGAATCACAGGAATAGGCTCGCCCCAATAACGTTGCCGCGAGAAGACCCAGTCACGCAGCTTATAGTTCACGTGCTTTTCGCCGACGCCCTTGTCTTCAAGCCACGCGATGGCCCGATCGATCGCCTCCGCCTTGTTCAGGCCGTCCAGGAAATCAGAGTTGATATGCACCCCGTCACCGGTATACGCCGCTTCTTCGACGTTGCCGCCTTCGATGACTGGCGTGATCGTCAAGCCGAACTTCTTGGCAAACGCATAGTCGCGGTCATCATGTGCAGGCACCGCCATGATTGCCCCGGTGCCGTAACTCGCCAAGACATAATCCGAAATCCAGATTGGCAATTTTTTCCCGTTGATCGGGTTGATTGCATACGCCCCGGTCCAAACACCGGTCTTGTCTTTGTTCAAGTCCGTCCGTTCCAAATCAGACTTATGTTCGATTGCCGCCTTGTATTCGGCAACCGCCGCTTGTTGTTCTGGCGTCGTGATTGCGTCGACCAAGTCGTGCTCCGGGGCCATCACCGTGTATGTCGCCCCGAACAACGTATCTGGACGCGTCGTGAAGACGTCGAACGTCTGATCCGAATCGGCAATCTTGAAGGTCACCTGGGCCCCGACGGAACGGCCGATCCAGTTGCGTTGCATCTGCTTGATGTTTTCTGGCCAATCAAGGTCATCGAGGTCTTCCAGCAAGCGGTCGGCATACGCCGTGATTTTGAGCATCCACTGGCGCATCGGCTTGCGGATGACCGGGAATCCCCCGCGCTCGGTCTTGCCATCGATCACTTCTTCGTTGGCGACGACGGTGCCCAGATCTGGACTCCAGTTGACCGGAATTTCGGCTTCATAAGCCAAGCCGTGCTTGTAGAGTTGTTCAAAGATCCACTGCGTCCACTTATAGTAGTTCGGGTCGGTTGTCGAAAGCTCGCGGTTCCAGTCATAAGAAAACCCGAGACTGTTGATCTGGCGCTTGAAGTTTTCGATGTTTTTCTTCGTGAACTCCCGCGGATTGTGGCCGGTGTTCAAGGCATATTGTTCCGCTGGCAACCCGAACGCATCCCAACCCATAGGGTGCAAAACGTTGAAGCCTTGCATCCGCTTCATCCGCGCAGTAATATCCGTTGCGGTGTAGCCTTCCGGATGCCCGACGTGCAAGCCTTGACCTGACGGGTATGGGAACATGTCTAATGCGTAGTAGTTCTTCTTGTCCGGGTCAGTTGTTGTGTTGAACTCATTGTGTTCAGCCCAATACTTCTGCCACTTCTTTTCGATCGCCTTGTGATCGTATGCCATCAATATAGCCTCCTAAGATTGGTCAAACGAACGGTGCCATGAGGATACAAAAAGCCGTCCTAATAGTTAGGACGGCTCACACCGCGGTACCACCTAAGTTCTGCTGACGCAGCGCTTATTTTGGATAACGGGTCTGCCGGTAAACGTTACTGAATTCGCGCCTACAACGCAAAGGTGAGTTCATCTCCTGCCCGTCAGGCTCGCAGCGGCCGCCTGATCCCTGCTGTCCCGCAGCCGGATTACTAGTCCTTTGTTCGTTTGATATTGGGTCAATAATAGCAAAATCTTAACCGACAAACAAGCCTTTACCACTAAAACTATGCTACGATTGGGTGAAATTGTTTGCTAAGGAGTCGCTATGTCTCGCCCAAAAGTTCCCTTATTCATTGCCTTGTGCGCCTGGCTGGCTGCCAGTCCTTTGATCGTCGGTGTTTATGCGCATGCAAGCTGGCTAGGTGCCATCGATCGCCCGGTCGTCGCATTCATCACCGCCGCGCACAATCCTTGGTTAAACCAAGTGATGCTGATGGTCACTAGCATCGGCAACCCCAACACGATCACCCTGCTGACCTTGCTGATCATGTTGGGATTGGCCTGGCACCACGCCTACTGGCCGGCCATTTTTATCGGCACCAGCGTCGGTGGGCTCAGTCTCACCAACCACCTCTTGAAGATGTGGCTTCAACGTCCCCGGCCATTCATCGCCGATCCGACTATTCATCCCCTCACCACTGCTGCTGGCTATTCCTTTCCTAGCGGCCATGCCACTGCCGCCATGGCCTTGGGAGGCGCACTCATCTTCTTGGCCAGAAAATTGCGCCGCAACTATGTGCGTTGGCTTGGCCGCCTCTTGTTAGCCCTGACCATTCTGGCGATTGGACTGTCACGCATCTATGTTCAAGTCCACTACCCGACTGATGTCTTGGCCGGCTACCTCATCGCCCTCGGCGGTCTCCAACTTCTTTGGTGGTTCATGACCCCCAAGCTCACAGTTCCGCAATAACCCCAAACCAGCCCCCACATCGCGATTTGCGGTGTGGGGGCTGGTTGGCTGTCCGAAGTTCAGGCGCTTGTCGTCGGGGTCTGATCGCGATCAAAGATATTGACCACCAAGGCCAACGCAACCACAATAACGGTCGCCCAATAGATATAATGTAGGCCGGAATACACGATGCGCTGCAAGGCCGGCAACACGGTCTCTGGCAGGGACTTGGCCTTTTGCGGATCGATCAAGCGATTGAGCATCTCAGTACTCAATCGGCTATCAGTAGCGACCCCGTGGGCCATCTGCAGGTTCAAGATCACCCCGAATACGGCGACCATCAGCGTCTGCCCCAGCGTGCGACTCAGCGTATTGAAGCTCGTCGCGACCCCGACTGTGTCTTTGGCCACCACTGCCTGCGCACGTACCGTCGTCGTCGTGATGATCGCCCCAAAACCAAAACCTAGGCCGCAGGCAATCACCAAGAAGGCCCAATACGGTGTTGTTTCTGGAACCAGCGCCAAGATCCCACCACCGATCAATAAGATAACCAGGGCCAGATTGATGATCCGCTTGGCCGACATCGTCACTAACAGCTTGCCGGCCACAAACGAGCCGACGATCCACATCAGCGAGCTTGGCGTGATGACAAACCCGCCCCAGGCCGCAGACTTGCCTAAGACGCCTTGCACCCACATCGGCATGTAGGTTTCATAGCCGATGACAAACCCTGAGATCAACGCCGCCACTAGGTTGGTGATGACAAACGCGCGGTTGGTGAACAAGCGTAAGTCGATGATCGGGTCCTGCGCCTTGCGCTCTTGCCGGACGAACAACCAAAAACACAACGCGGCAACCACTAAGAACCCGAGTAACTTCAAGCCGCCATGTGGCGTTGCGATGGCTTGAAAGCCAAGGAGCAACAGCAACAGGCCGACAACCAACCACAGCGTCCCCCAGAAATCCACCGGCGCGTTATGCGGTTGATAATCTTCCTGCAGCGCTACCCACACGATCAGCATCGTGATGATGCCAATCGGGACATTGATAAAATAAATCCAGTGCCATGACAACTGTTGCACGATGAAGCCCCCCAGCAGAGGCGCAACCAAAGCGGCGATGCCCCAAGCCGAGCCGTTGAACCCTAAGACTTTCGCACGCTTTTCGAACGGGTAGATATCGGCGATGATCGTGAAGGTCACTGGCATGATGGCCCCTGCGCCGATTCCTTGCAAGGCGCGCATCACAATCAGCACCGGCATCGATTGCGCCAATCCCGACAGCAACGACCCACAGACGAACACCGCCAACCCCACTTCAAACACAGGCTTGCGTCCGATGCGATCGGCGAGCTTGCCAAACACCGGCGTCGCCATCGCGTTCGTAAGTAAGTATATTGCAACGATCCAGTTCATCAGCTCGACGCCGTGCAAATCGCCCACGATCGTCGGTAGTGCCGTGGCGACAATCGTGCCTTCGACGGCCGTCATGAATGTCGCGATGAACAAAGCGGTGGTGACAGCGGCAACATTAGTCGCTTTTTCCTTCATGAAAACTCCCTTTTCCGTAAAAAAAGCGCTCACCAACCTTACGGTGGCGAACGCCTCTTTTCTCGTCTAATCTAAGTACTTGGCCAACGCCTCAACTTTATCGAGGTGTTCCCAAGGCAGATCAACATCTGTACGTCCAAAATG
>CAKQZO010000091.1 GCA_934293835.1 uncultured Lacticaseibacillus sp.
TCTTCGGTGAGCAAGAGAAAGTCGAAGCTGTTACTTTCATGCCTAACGAAGGACCAGATGATCTGAAAGCACATCTTGAAGAAGCCATTGCGAAGTTCGATGCGGACGACGAAGTGTTGTTCCTAGTCGATCTGTGGGGCGGTTCACCATTCAACCAATCCAACGGTTTGTTCGAAGCACATAAGGACAAGTGGGCGATCGTAACAGGCCTTAACCTGCCGATGCTCATTGAAGCTTATGGCTCTCGTCTGTCGATGACCTCAGCTCATGAGATCGCGGCGCACTTAGTAGAAGCAGGACGCGACGGGGTTAAGATCAAGCCAGAAACGCTTGAACCAAAGCCTGCTGCCGCAGCTGCACCGGCTGCTAAGGGTGGCAATGCTGGTAAGCCAGGTAGTCTCGAATACGTTCTCGCGCGTATCGATTCTCGTCTGCTACACGGGCAAGTGGCCACGGCTTGGTCCAAGTCGGTTAAGCCGACGCGGATCATCGTTGTTTCCGATAACGTTGCAAAAGATAAGTTGCGTAAGCAATTGATCACCGACGCTGCTCCTGGTGGTATCCACGCGCATGTTGTTCCAGTTGATCAGATGATCAAGATCGCCAAAGACGATAAGCACTTTGGCGGTGAAAAAGCACTGCTATTATTCGAAACTCCTCAAGATGCGTTACGCGCGGTTGAAGGTGGCGTGCCACTGAAGGAAATCAACGTTGGTTCTATGGCTCACTCTGCTGGTAAAGTTCAGCCAAACAAAGTGTTGGCGTTCGATCAAGACGATATTGATACCTTCGGGAAGTTGAAGGCTGACGGCGTCAAGTTTGATGTTCGTAAAGTCCCAACCGACTCTCAAGATAACATGGATAACATCTTGAAGAAGGCTCAAGACGCCTTGAACGCTGCAAAGTAGTCAGTTACATTTTTCAACCGAGAAAAAGGGAGGATACTACAATGTCTTTGAACTTCATTCAAATCATCCTAGTCCTCATCGTGTCATTCTTGGCTGGGATGGAAGGGATTCTTGATGAATTCGAATTCCACCAACCAGTCGTAGCCTGCACGTTGATCGGCTTGGTTACAGGTAACCTAGTGCCTTGTATCATCTTAGGCGGTAGCTTACAGATGATTGCCTTAGGTTGGGCGAACATCGGGGCCGCTGTTGCGCCTGACGTTGCCTTGGCTTCTGTTGCATCTGCTATTATTCTTGTCCTTGGTGGCCAAGGAAAAGCGGGCGTTAACGCCGCTGTTGCGTTGGCTGTGCCGCTGGCTGTTGCCGGTTTACTGCTGACCACGTTGGTTCGTACGATCACCACTGGGATTGTCCACATCATGGACCGTGCCGCCGAAGAAGGCTCGTTCGGTAAGATCGATCTGTGGCAATGGATCGCGATTTCCTTACAGGGTCTGCGTATCGCCATTCCTGCCGGCTTCGTCTTGGCTGTTGGTCAAGGCCCTGTTAAGGCAATGCTTGATGCGATGCCGACTTGGTTAGTCGATGGCTTAGGCATCGGCGGTGGCATGGTCGTCGCCGTTGGGTACGCGATGGTTATCAACATGATGGCTACTGCTGAAGTATGGCCATTCTTCGCGATCGGCTTCGTGCTTGGCACGGTTACCGAAATCACCTTGATCGGTCTTGGGGCAATTGGTGTCGGCTTAGCCCTCATCTACTTGAACCTTTCCAAGATGGGCGGTTCTGGCTCCTCCGATGGTGGTGCAAGTTCTGGTACAGGTGATGCCGTTGGCGACATCATTGACAATTATTAGAAGGAGGTAGAACACAATGGCTGATCAGATCAAATTAACTAAAAAAGATCGTTGGGACGTCTGCTGGCGTTCAACCTTCCTGCAAGGTTCTTGGAACTACGAACGTATGCAAAATGGTGGCTGGGCTTACTCCTTGATCCCAGCTTTGAAGAAGTTATATACGTCTAAAGAAGACCGGGTTGCGGCATTGAAGCGGCACTTGGAATTCTTCAACACGCATCCATACTTGGCTTCTCCTGTTATCGGGGTTACCTTGGCACTGGAAGAAGAACGTGCCAATGGGGCACCCGTTGATGACGTGACGATCCAAGGGGTTAAGATCGGGATGATGGGTCCTCTGGCCGGTGTCGGCGACCCAGTCTTCTGGTTCACCGTTCGTCCTATCTTAGGCGCGTTGGCCGCTTCCATGGCGATGTCTGGGTCCATCATCGGCCCAATCATCTTCTTCGTGGTCTGGAACATCATCCGGATCGCCTTCCTGTGGTACACCCAAGAATTCGGCTACAAGGCTGGTTCGAAGATTGCCGACGATATGTCTGGGACCTTGTTGCAGGATGTGACCAAAGGGGCTTCTATCCTCGGGATGTTCATCTTGGGTTCTCTGGTTGAACGGTGGGTTTCCGTTAAGTTCACCCCAACCGTTTCCGATGTTCAACTCGACAAGGGTGCTTACATCGACTGGAGTTCCCTGCCATCTGGCGCGAAGGGGATTCAAAAGGCCTTGCAAGACCAAGCTGCTGGTTTGTCTTTGACTGACCACAAGGTAACGACCTTGCAACAGAACTTGGATTCCTTGATTCCAGGTCTGGCTGGCTTGTTGGTCACCTTCTTGTGCATGTGGTTACTGAAGAAGAAGGTTTCACCAATCATCATCATCTTCGGCCTGTTCATCGTTGGTATCGTCTTGCACGTTCTCCACGTGATGTAATCAGCGCTTCGAAGAGCTTGCGGCTCGGACACTCGTGTCCGGGCCGCTTTTTTTCCGAGAGCGAAGCGTGACCGCACTTAGGGCGTAGCGTAACGAGTGCACTTGACGGAGCAAGTTTGCTTGCGCAGTCCAGTGTGCCGTTAGGCCTAGCCCATTGGTCACGCGTAGCTCGACGATAGCCCCCGGCAGTTAGGCTCCGCTGGGCGAGGGCGGGAACGCTGTGGCGCCGTCTGCAAAGCTGCGCTTTTCCGACTAAGAATTGAACCAAACCTGGCTTCGCCAGCCGTTTGTTTCAATTCTTGCGCAGACGAGCAAGCTCGTCATGTCACGGCTGCGCCCTCGCCCAGCTCCGCCTAACCGCCTCCAAACGGGGAATTCGGTTAGTTCCAGTGATAGTCGTTTTTGCGTTCGGATTGTTGGAGCAGTTTTGACGGGAAAAAACCAGAGCGTAGTGGCGCGAGTTTAGCGGGTCAGGTAGCCTAGCCAGCGCACTTGGGGCGGGCTTAGCCCCGAGCGCGCTGGCGTAGCTAGATGTACCTGCGTTGCGCCACGTAGCTCGACGAGAAACCCAGCAAAGCAAGGTCTGGGTCGCATGAAAAGAGACCTAAGCCCGAGTCTGGCTACCTGTGGGTCTGGTATAATGAAAGTAGAATAATAGGGAAACGGTGATTATCAATGGTCGAATCAGTTGTCGCTAAAGTTGAGTCGTTGAATTCTAAGATCGAATATGAGACCAGAGGGACTAGCTACATGGGGCTGGGCGATTATGGTAAGATCATGATCGGTAACCACGGGTTTGAATTCTACGACGACCGCAATATCAAAAACTACATCCAGATTCCGTGGAATGAGGTCGATGTGATCATCGCGTCGATCATGTTCGGCGGCAAGTGGATTCCGCGCTTTGCCGTCCGCACGAAGAAAAACGGGACCTACACGTTCTCCGCACACGACCCCAAGGCTGTGCTGCGCGCCTGTCGTGAGCATGTCCCGGCCCAAAATATCGTGCGCTCGTTAAGCTTTTGGCAGGTGTTACGCCAAGCCATCAAGAATTTCCCAACGGTAATGCGCAACTTGCCGAATACGATCAAAAATATCGGGAAGAAGCGCCAACGTTGAGTGTCATGTGCCTCGTATCTATGGATACGGGGTTTTTATTTGCTCTGGTAACTGACATCTTGAGATGGCATGTTTTCAATGAATTGATTTGAAAAATTGGGCGTGCTAAATGTTTGCCACCGCTTACAATCCGTGCGATAATGACATCAGGAGTTGGGAAAGCGCTATTGTTGGCCGGTCCTACTAAAGTAGCTTAGTCCTCCCAGCACACCAGGAGACCGTTCGCAGTCTTTTCTCGAAGAGGCTGGATCTCCAGTTCCAGAAGACCGATCGTTGAAGGCAGGTTATAACACTACTGCCATTCGGATCGAACGAACATGCAACAACCACTCGGTGACGGGTGAAGATGTCTAAGTGTTGTCTTCGAGACGCGGTGCAACGTGCAGTAGAAGGGCGACGGGGCGCATGGTTAAAACCGATGGTTCCGCAACACATTCATGTACACAGAGCGAAGTGGCGCGCACTTAGCGCGTTGCCGAATGTAGCTCGACTAGTGAAAGGAGGATCGCCCACAATCAGTCGCAGACAGACCAGAGTTTTTACGGCACGCCCGCAAAAATTTCCGGAGTCAGTAGGCCTCTTTGAGTGCGCGATTCACCCGCAATACCCATAGTGAAAAAATTGATTGTCCAATCGGTTATTTGAGTTGTCCAATAAACTGGCCGCGATACGAAGCTTGGTACCGCGGTTTTGGTGTGTCTACGATGACCTAAAAGTTAATTTAGATATTGCCGATGCAAAAGCCTGGCCCAGATGAGCCAGGCTTTTGCATCGCTTGCGCACAGATTCGCCACAATTACTTGCGACAATGAATGCCAACCACTTGACCTGTAACGCGTTACAGGAATTATAGTGAATCTGTGGCAGAGGTCATTATCAACCAACAGGAGGTCAAGCAGATGATTATTGCAGATCATGCGCCGGTGTATCCGCGCGTTAGACTCGAGCGTGATGATAAACTCAATGCATTGCACCAGGCGGCGCTATTTTTGCACAACGACGCTGGCCTCGACTTGCAACAAGCACAGTCTAGCCTGTTGGCCAGCGCGGCGCTTGACAGCCAGGTCATCGGGCGGTGCGCTGCGTTCGTGCATGCCACCGACCCGAACTGTACGGCCCCGGCAGTGTTGGTGATGACGCTGCGGCATCAGATCATGTGGCAGGCACTGCGGGCGCCGATCGATTACCTGATTGTTGCCCGCGTGCCGCAGCTGAGTGGGGCGCAGGTGGTGACCGCTTTACGCGCCAAGGCGCAAGCGGCCGTGGCGGCCAACGCCGAGCGTCTAGCCCAGTGGCGCGATGATCCAGTGGCGTTGAGCTTGTTCGCAGACGATATTCTTTGACGCTTCCCGATGCTGGGAGGCGTTTTTTTCATGCCTCGATCTGGCGCAAGGCCGCCTGGAGCCACTGGCAGTATTCTTCTTCGCGGCGAACGGCGTGCTCGAGGATGAGATAATGCCCGAAATTGGTGGGATCTGCCCCCTTAGGAAACTTCGTGGCGAGCTGGTGGCGCAGGTGGGTGCGCTTGGCTTCGTGAAAATTACACTGCGCCTGAAGCATCGGTTGGAGTCTGGGATCGGTGAGTGCTTGAATGAAATACAGCTTGACGGCAAACTCGTCTTTGCCACTGGTCGTCGGCGTGGTGGGCGCCTCGAGCCAGGCGTTGAGACTGGCCTGGCCACTGGCGGTCAGCGAGTAGCGCTTGCGTTCGAGACGCTCGCCGGCGATCTCTTCGGTGTGGGTGATGTTGCCGGCGGCTTCCAGCTTGCTGAGCTGAGGGTAGATCTGGGAGTGTTGTGCCGACCAGAATTCACCGATGTCCGAGTCGAAGGCCTTGGTCAGCTCGTAGCCGGTCAGCGGTTGTTGGTCGAGCAGCCCCAAGATGATGAATTGTAGAACGTTGCGTTGTGCCACAGCATTTTCCCCCTTGACGATGATTTAGTTTCAGTCTATCATAATCACGTTGACAAAAACATGTCATTAAATACATGATAATCACGACAGGAGGCCACACCATGGCAAACTTGAATCACATGGATAAGCACTTCGCAACGCTGGAAGATTTCTTGGGCACGCACTTCGTCTATACTTACGACAACGGCTGGGAATACGAGTGGTATTGCAAGAATGACCACACCGTGGATTACCGGATTCATGGCGGCATGGTCGCCGGCCGCTGGGTGACCGACCAAGAGGCGCACATCACGATGCTGATACCAGGAGTCTACAAGATCGCCTGGACCGAGCCGACTGGGACCGACGTGGCGCTGGATTTTGTGCCGAACGAACATAAGCTCAACGGCACCATCTTCTTCCCGAAGTGGGTGCAAGAACATCCCGAGATCACCGTTTGCTACCAAAACGAGCACATCGATCTGATGCACGAATCCCGCGAGAAGTACGAGACGTATCCGAAGCTGGTTGTGCCAGAATTCGCAACGATCACCTACATCGGCGATGCAGGCCAGGACAACGAAGACGTGATCGCTAAGGCGCCGTATGCCGGCATGCCAGACGACATTCGCAACGGGCACTTCTATGATGAGAACTACAAGATGATTAAATAGGTAAGTGGGGGCTGTGACAAAAGGCGGTTTTGGTACCGACGGATAGCCTAAGCAGACGCTGGGTCCGAACTTTGGACCTAGTGGCTGGTGTAGCTATCTGCTCG
>CAKQZO010000092.1 GCA_934293835.1 uncultured Lacticaseibacillus sp.
CATGCCGCAGAAGAAAAACCCCGACTTCGCCGAACTCACCCGCGGCAAAACCGGCCGTGTCTATGGCGACCTGATGGGCCTGCTGACAACGATGAAGTCCCTGCCGCTGGCGTATAACAAGGACATGCAAGAAGACAAGGAACCGATCTTTGATGCCTATGACACGGTGTTGGGTTCGGTACACATCTTCTCCGGCATGCTAGAATCGTTAACCGTGCACGAACAAAAGATGCACGACGCGACGATCAACGACTTCTCCAACGCCACCGAGCTGGCCGATTACCTCGCGACCAAAGGCGTGCCGTTCCGGCAGGCCCACGAAATCGTCGGCGAGCTGGTGCTCAAAGGCATCCAGACGAAGACCAGCTTGCAAGACATGCCGCTGACCGAGCTGCAAGAAGCCGCGCCTCAGATCCAAGAAGACGTCTACACCGAGCTGACCAGCGAAGCGGCCGTCGACCGGCGCTTGAGCCTTGGTGGCACAGCAGTTGCTAACGTCAAAAAAGAAGTCGCCCGCGCCAAGGAAATCTTGGCTGCACGCGACTAAAGCGAAACGCTCTGAACGCAATGTTCGGGGCGTTTTTGATGTTAACTGGCCACGACGGCGTCCGCCTGCAAGACCCCCTATATCCATCGGGTGCGGCGCGAATCAAGCTCGAAGTTTGGCTACTAAAGCCGACTCCGAAGCCCCCCGCCGTTTTTGCTAAAGCGATTCTCACCACGCCGGCGCCGAACCCGCAACCCGCGATCGCGCGGCAACCAGCCATGATCGACCTCGACGACACGACCGGTATCCCCACAGCAAAGGTGGAAAAGCTGGTGTGGCCCAAGCCTTAATCGCCAAAAAGCACTCGCGTTTTCCGACTTGCAGTCGTGGTTGCGCGGGTGCTTTTGGCGATTCTATTCTGCAATTGGCCGCTCGCGAATGAAGAAGCGCACGAAGCCATTCTGGCTCGTCGTCACCATCGTGTCGCTCGGCAGCAGCGTCAACACGAAGAGGAATAACCCGACAGCGGTCGATGCAAAGCTCAGAAACAGGCTGAACCCGCTAGCCGGAAACGCCGCCTGGGCCATGGTCCGCTCCATGTGCGCCAGCAGATACGCCGACTGCTGGTACTGCTCGACGCCTGTCGTCATCGCAATCGCGTACTGCAAAATCATGATCACCGCAGTGCCGCGCCCGCGCAACCCCGCGTCGCGATAACGGCGCACCTCAAGGGCGAGGGTGGGCAAGAACGTGCCCAGAAAAATAATCGCGGCCAGCACTAACGGCACCCCGAAGCTGACGAATCCTCTGCCGGCGACCCCGACGGTGAAAGCCTTGATTACAACAACCGTCAGCCAGCCGATCAAGACCAGCCAGACCAGCGCCAAGACTAACTGCACCCACCAGTATCCTGCGCGCGTGGAACGACCCAAAAAGTCCACATACCCGCGAAAATAATCCTTCAGCGAGCGGCCGAAGCTCACCTGACCCATTTTCTCATCAATCATCATCATCGCCTCCTATGCTCCTATTATCGCAAAATTCCACGCAAAAGGATAATAAAAGGGGCTGTGACAAAAGGCGGGTTTGGCATCGACGGATAGCCTAAGCAGACGCTGGGTCCGAACTTTGGACCTATTGGCTACTGTAGCTATCAGCTCGGTGCCAGCCTTTTAACACGTAACATTGCTGGAATATTCGGGTACACAAAGGGGGCTGTGATTTTTTGTCACAGCCCCTCATTAGGGTTTCCGGGGACATCATTGAATCACCGGTTGTAGCGCGTGGTGATACCGGCGCACGACCTTTTCGGCCCAGCGGTAGCGCGTGGCCGAAAACAGCGTCGCGTAATCGCCCAGCGCCGAGGTGCCGGTCCAGGAGAAGAAGCCGGGAATAAACAGCTGCTCTTGTTCCAGCGCCTCGATCTGGGCGATCATCTCGCCGTGCGTCTTGTGGAACCAAGCCACCGCGTCGTCTAAGCTGAGGTTCTGGTTTGCGTCACGCAACTTCCGGCTCAGCTTGCCACAAGTCGCCCAAGTATAGCCATGCGGCAAGAAGCGCACGCGCTTTTCGCCTGCGAGATTAGTCTTGCTCCACCGCAGATAAAGCTGCTGCCATGCACTCAGATGCACGAAAACATCGCGCAGATCGCGGTCGCGTCCTTCAAACGGAAACTCCTTGGTCTTGTCGTCGGCGGGCAAAGCGTTGATCAGTGTCCATAACCCATCATAACGTGTCCGTGCAGCAATCAGTAGATCCTGTCTTGTATGAGGCTGCATCATTCTGATCTCCTCTTTCAAGTTCTGCCTATTCTGCCTACGCCTCTATTCTGGAGCAGAAATCGCGATAATACAAGTCAATTCCACCTACGAAAATATTATTGATGTGGTATCATTACAACAATATTGCTTTTCTGAAAGGGACCACGCTATGGTTGTCAACGGCTTACGCCTAGTGACGTTTGTGACCAATCTGATTATCTTGACCAGCTTCATCTGGCTTTTCGTCAGCATCGAAAAAGGCAAGTCACCGTCGCTGCTTCGCCGGTGGCCGACCGGTTTGACCATTGCCATCACGCTTTTACTTCTGTTGTTTTTCCACATCGACTCACTGCTCAACATCGCCAACACCGGCCACCAGGTCGGCTATGGTTGGACGTTCTTGAACTTCCAGCTGGCCACGATCTTGTACGCCGTGTTGTCCGGACGCTCCAAGGCCATGATGGTGACGATGATGGCGGTCGTCGGCGTCTGGTTCGTCTGGATGGACGCTTATAACGGCTTGATTCTCGGCCTCGTTAGCCTCGCCTTGATCGGTATCGGGCACCATTTTAGCCCTCAGATCACCGCCACGCGCTGGTTCTATTATCCATTCGGAGTGCTGTTCGCGCTGCCCGCCTTCATCATCAACTATCAGGTCCTCGGTGGCATCGATGTCGGCTGGCCGCTTCAGATCGGTGGCTATCTCGTCCTCGAGATGACCTTGTGGGTCGTCAACTGGTTCCACCATGCCCATGCCCGCAGAGAAACCGAGTTGCGCAAAGAGGCGACCGTCGATTCGCTGACACAACTCGCCAACTTCGGCCAGTTCGATCAAGATTTGCACGCCGCCTTCACCCGCTATCAAGGCCACGGCGAACTCTATTCGCTTTACACCTTCGACATCGACCACTTCAAACAGATCAACGACGAGTTCGGCCATCTCGCCGGCAACGAAGTCTTGAGCGTCGTCGCCAACCGGCTACAGGTGCTGACCCATGAGCTAGAATATCGCGCCAAGGTCTATCGCACCGGCGGTGAGGAGTTCAGCATTCTGCTCTTTGATGTCGTCGAATCTTACCAACGGGCGACCGAAATCTCCCAACAGGTGCGCCACGAGCTCAACCGCCTGACGTTCACCTTCGCCGATACCGAGTTGCACCTCACGATTTCCCTGGGACAAGACCGCGCAACGGCTGAGGACAAGAACTACCTCGACCTCTATCGCCGCGCCGATGCGTTCCTCTATTCATCGAAAAACAACGGCCGCGATGCCGCAACCATCCGCGGCCAGCTAGTGCGTTAGTGACACCAAAAACAGGGTCCTGAGACAAACGCTTGTCTCGGGACCCTGTTTTGCTTGCCGCCTGCACGCTTCAGTAGCGCAGCCACTGGCCGGCGAGCTTGTCAGCGGCATTCTTGAGCACCTGGTTCGGCGTGTTGCAGTTGGCCATGACGATCACGGCGTCTTGCCCGTCTTGGGTGATGCGCATGAAGCACTGGAAGCCGTAACCGAAGCCGTTTGCGAAGCGGTACTGCGGCATCTGGTATAGCCCACCGCCATAGGTCGTGTTCGACCCCGGCGCGAACAGCCAGGCGCTGTCTTTGACCGAAAGCAGCGGCCCGTTGACCAGCGCCTGTTCGGCCTGATACAAGTCGTCGATACTCATGAAAATCTGGCCGGTACCGAGTTCTTGGTGCTTGGTGGCATCAGAAGTCTTGATGCGCGGCGCATCGGCCAGGCCCGCCGATCCCCAACCATAGCCGGTCGCCATGTTGTGCTGGTTTTTAGCGTAGGCAAAACGGGTGTGGGGCAACGCTAAACTGTTCAGATAGGTATCGGTGAACAGCTGCTGATAACTTTTGTGCGTCGCCTGCTCCAAGATGCCGGCCAACAAGACATAGTTGGCGGGCTGATAGACCCCATGGTCGTATTGCTGCCGATCAAACCCCAGGTGGGCGATCAGGCGCTGAATGCGCACGTCATCGCTAATGTAATCCGGGGCCAAGAAGCTCCCGTGATAGGTCAAGCCCGAGGTCATGTCCAGCATCTGCCGCAACGTGATCTGATTGGCGCCTGTGATCTGTGGGTAATAGCGGCTGAGCAGTGAATGTAGATCGAGCTTCCCCGCCGCCACCGCCTGCATGACCAGCCCGGCTGTCAGTGACTTCTGCACCGAATCGATCTCAAACATGGTTTTCACCGTGTTCTTCTCGTGGCGCTGGCGGTCGGCTTCGCCTCTCGTCAGCGTTGCGATTCGCTTGCCGTGATGATAAATGGCCGCGACCCCGGTAAACTGCGTCGCCGGTAGCGCCGTTGCCAGCGCCTGCTTGGCGGTCGCAGGATTGGGATCTGTCGGCGTCTGCAGGCTCGCAGTCGGCGCAGATGGCGCAGATGGCGCTGGGGCCTTTTTGTGCCCGCCCCACCAACCAGCGCCAACCACCACCAAGCCGATGATGACTGCCACGCCGATTACTCGCGAGTAGCGGCGCTGGGGACGGTGCTTACTCCTGCGCATTCGCCCAGGCCTTCGTCAGATAATAATTATTGATGCGATAGCGCGGTGTTGCCTGTGGCTTGGTTAAAAACGGCTTGACCGCTTGATCGACGGCGACCCAGCCGCGCCAACCGAGATGGATCGTATCTTCCATGAAGTACGGCCGGCTACCGGCCTGGCTCAGGTCCAACACGTGGTCGAATCCTTGCGTGTGCAGCTGGCGTTTCAGCTTCTTGGTCGTCTGGGCAATCATCGGCTCCCGCAGGCCGGTGTAATGCGCCCATTTCTGGTTGATCGGCGGGATCACGAACTGGACCTGAATATGATTCTGGGCAAACTGCGTCAGCAACAGCTGGAAGTCGTTGTACTCCGGCGACCGCCGGTAATCAAAGCGGGCCTGCTTACCTTGCAGCTTCGCCAACTTGTTACCGCCGAGGCGCTTCTTGAAGAAGTGATTGTCGATACCAAAATCGTTGCTCGAAGTCGCCCGCTTGCCGGCTTTAGCCGCTAAGGCATCGAGCTGCTTAGCCGTGGCGTGGGCAGGCAACTGCCGCATCCCCGCTTCGACGCGCTGATAGTGGCTGCGAATCGCAAACCGCGAGAACAAAAGGTCTTCGTTGTGAAGCATCTGCGCCTGCCACCGCAAGCGCGCCCGCAAACCGCGGCCCAACGTCTGGCCCGCCGCGACGTCTAACAAGCCTTCGCGGATGTTGGAATGTGACTTAGCCGGAGCGAGGCGCAACATGCGCTTGGCCGCATAGCGGTCGGCCGCCTGCTTCGGCTTAGCATGCTGCAAGAACACGATCGCCTGTTGCGGGGAATAATAGAAATCAAACGCCGCGGGCATCACCCCCGTCGGTGTAAACCACTGCGGTGAGATGATGAACACGAGCTTGCGCCCGCGATAATGGCGGATGAAAGATTGATCGTCGAGATAATGCGTCAGCGACTGGGTCCCTGGCGCCCCGAGCAGAAACGGGCGATACGACCGGTCATACTTGGCCGCCAGCACAGACGGGTGGAAAGCGTCCATGCGCGACAACTCCGAGCTCCCCATGAATGGCACATATTGGCCCGCCAAGGCTTGCTGTTTGATGCTTTCGCCCAACATCACATTCGGCGACATCGACACCGCGGCCTCTTGGACGGTCGCCTGGCTAAAGCGGCCGTGCGGCAGCGGGATAAACAACAGTGCCGCGACCAGCCCGAAGGCTAAGACCACCGGGCCGAAGATCATCAACAGCCGGCGTTTCACTGCGCGGCCGTCGCTTTCGCAATGATTTTGGCCGGCGTATTCCACTCGTTACGATCAAACTCCGACACCGGTACCGAAATCCCCAGCTGGTCTTGCAACTCCAGCAACAACTGGACTGTGTCCATCGAATCCAGCATCGCGGTGGCGAACAGATCGGTGTCTAGGCTGGCACTTAAGTCCTCACCTGTGAGCATATTCAGAATGTCTAAAACGGTTGCTTTGGTATCCATAAGTTATCTCCTTTGTGATTGACTATCATAATTGATTCAAAAAGCCTGAGAAGATCAGGAAGCTGAAGCAGACGACGTTGAACGTGATGACGACTGCCAGTGCCTGAGTGAAGCGGTTGTGCGGCAGCTGCTTGCGATGCTTCTTCTTGAAGCGCAACCAGATGTCGTTGATGATGATCGCCGCGGCATGAAACAGGCCGTAGACGATGTAGTACCAGGTCACCCCGTGCCAGAAGC
>CAKQZO010000093.1 GCA_934293835.1 uncultured Lacticaseibacillus sp.
ACAACTAGAGGATATCACGTAGCACTCAAGTCGACTGAACAACTTTGAACTTGATACAACTTTTACTATACGAGGAGAAGTTATTATGAAGAAATCATTTCTGAAAAAAGCACTGGCCTTCGCCGGTGCCGCGTTATTCGCACTGCCACTGATGCTGAGCACGAATGTCGTGCATGCGGCCGATCCGAATGGGGGTTCGGATCCGGCCACACAACATGTTATCTTGACCAAATATGGTTTTGATAAGGATGTCAGCGCAACGGACCGTGACACCGATACGACGTGGGATGGTGATGGGGCGAAAGCGCTGGAAGGCGTTACGTTTGAAATCTATGATGTCACTGCCAATTACTGGGCTGCCCCGAAGGACTACGCAGGGGATTATGCTGGTGCCACAAAGGTTGCCACGCAGGTGACTGACAAGAGTGGGCAGATTGCAAAAGACCTACCGACAACGTCTAAGGACGTTGACGGCAAGAGTCGTGCCGCGGTTTACCTTTTCCATGAAACCAATCCGCGTGCTGGGTACAACACGTCGGCTGACTTTTGGCTGACCCTGCCTGCCAAAGCAGACGCAGACGGCAACGTCTATGTTTACCCTAAGAACGTTCAGACCACGACTTACAGCCGCACATTCATCAAGAAGGATTCGGCTACCGGTGAAGTTCTGAAAGGGGCAGGTTTTGTCATTAAGCAAGGGGACAAGTTCGTCAAGCTGACCGATAAGGACGGCAATGCTGTCACCGTCGGGGATGGGGTTATTGATGTGTTGAGCAACAACTACCGCATCAAAACGGTTGATGCTCAAGCAGACGCAACGACGTTCACCTCTGATGCGGATGGTAAGTTTGGCTTGAATGGCTTTGCCGACAACACGACTGAATACACCGCAGTCGAAACCAATGCCCCTGACGGGTATGAAAAAGCTGCTGACACGAAATTTACAGCTGATGGCTCAACGAGCGATATTGAAGATACGCCTACGGGCCTCCTCCCACATACTGGTGGTGCCGGCATTGTGCTTTTCGTTGCCTTGGGGGTTGTGCTGATCGTGCTTGGTGGGGTTGCTTACACTAAGCGGCGCGCACGCTTCTAATCACAAATAGTTTGCCAGAATAGGGGCGTCTTAGACGTCTCTATTTTCATATAGAGGTCATTATGGCGAAAAAGCAAAAAAAACCACTTGGGATCATCGATATTGTCATTATGCTGTTGATTGTCGCGGGGCTAAGTGTGCTGGCCTATCCATTCGTCAGTGATGCCTATGTGTCCTACAAGAACCAGCAGGTGATCGACAGCTATCAGGCGCGTGAAACCAAGAAGAACCAATCGGCACTGAAGAAGGAGTACCAGTCCTATCGGGCCAAAAACAAGGCGCTGGCCGCGGCCGGCACCACGCCTGGGGTCAACGGCTTCAACGCTGCGGTCAATGCGCAAGGCACGGCGGCTACCAGCGCCAAGCGTAACCAGAAGAAGCTGGCCGGCGACACGGTCGCCCAGCTGACGATTCCCAAGATTGCAGTCAGCCTGCCTGTTTTTGATCACACTTCCGACTGGCTGTTGCAGTTTGGCGCCTGCCTGCTCGATGGCACTAGTTACCCGACCGGTGGCAAGTCGACTCATGCCGTCATCTCCGGTCACCGCGGCGTTCCGAACGCCGAACTTTTTACTCGCCTCCCTGAGCTGAAGAATGGCGATAAGTTCTTCATCAAAATCGGTAACAAGACCCTCGCGTATCAGGTGTTTCGGCGCGATGTCATCGCGCCCACGGATGTGTCTAAGCTTAAGATCGAGCCGGGCGAGGATCTTGTGACGTTGATGACGTGTACCCCATATATGATCAACTCCAAGCGCCTGCTGATCACTGGTCGCCGCGTCCCGTACACCAAGGCAGATGCACAAGGGTCCAAGTGGGCGGCTCTGTGGAATAAGCTCAAGCTTTACGTCTGGGCGCTGGGGATCCTCGGGCTGCTTGCGCTGATGGCCTGGCTGATCCGCGGCCTGATCATCGGCCGTACGCGGTATGCGCTGATCGTTCCTGCCGGCGCGACTCAGGTCGTCGTCAGCCGCGGGCGCCAAACGCGACGGTTCACACCGGATGCAGCCGGTGTGTTTGATGTGAAGCTGCCAGGAAACCGCTACAAGGTGGTCGTGACCACCCCAACTGCGACTACCCGCTACAAAGCGTTCATCAAGCACATCCGCGACAAGCAGTTCACGCTCAAAGCCAAAGGAACAAGCGCATAAAATAGCCTCCTGATGGTGTATTTTCAGGAGGCGCCACAGGTGGTTGAGGGGCATTCTTGGACACGCGCAACTGCTAATGGTGTGGTCAATGAATGCGTCGTCTGTTGGGGTCGTGGATCCCATTGGGCTGGCAGCCGCGGCCGGTGACGGACACGCTGCGTGATTATGCGACCCAGATGGCCGCACTCGATCTGATTTAGAATAACAAAAAAGGCTTCCCGCAGGCGGACACAGTGTGCCTGCGGGAAGCCTTTTATATGAAACAAGGGCCGAATATTCCGTTAATGTGATCACCCCGGGGGTTAACCCTCGCTAGCAGTGAGCTTCGAAGGCTCCGGCCAGCCGATGTGGCCGATGATCGCGATGGCTAAGAACACCACGGCAACGGCGCAGACGCCAGACCAACCCCAGTGGCTCCAGGCCCAAGTCGCGCTGAGCGTGCCGAGCGAACCGCCGAGGAAGTAACTGAACATGAACACCGAGTTGTTGCGGCTGTTGGTGTCACGGCCGAGCGATTGGACGATCGCCTGGTTGGAGACCTGACCGAATTGCGTGCCGAGATCAAGAATGATGATGCCGACGATCAGGCCGCTTAAGGCGTGGCCGAAGACCCAGAACACGATGAAAGCCAGTGTGGAAAAGCCGATGCCCATGCCGATCGTCAGGCGTGGCGAATAGCGGTCAACCAGGCGCCCGATCACCGAGGCAAACAAGATTCCGGTGATGCCGAGTAGCCCCATCGCCCCTGCGGCGGTGCTGCCCAGGTGGAATTCGGCGACCAAGTAGAAGGCCAAGGTGGCCCATAAGACGTTGGAGGCCCCGAATAAGGCAAAGCCGTTGATGGCGGCGCCTTGCAGGTGTTTTTGACTGGCCAATAAGTGCGGCAGGCTGGCCAAGACGGCGAGGTAGGAGCGGTTGACATGCCCGCGGAAGTCTTGCGGTAAGGCGTGTTGTAAGACGAGCAACAAGATGACCAAGGCGATGGCGGCGAACAAGTAGACGGTCTGCCACGGCATCACGCCGGCGATCAGCCCGGCAACGGCCCGCGACAACAAGATCCCGGTCAGCAGACCGCTGAGGACGTTCCCTAACACGGCGCCGGTGCGGACGCCATGGGTCAAGGCCGCGGTGAAGGGGATGATCATCTGCGGCGCCACCGAGGTGATGCCGATCAGCAACGAGGCCCCGCCGAAGATCCAGATGTTCGGGGCGAAATAGGCGGCCAGCAAGGCGAAGACGGCCAAGCCGATCATGACCTTGATAAGATGGTTGCGGTCGAACTTATCGCCGAGGGGGACGAGAAACAGTAACCCGCAGGCATAGCCAAGCTGCGTGAGCATGGCCACAGCGCCGACAGTTGCCTTAGAAACCGCGAAGCTGGTTGCGATCAAGGGCTCTAGCGGCTGAATATAGTTTAGGTTGGCGACGACCACCGCGGCGGCGATGGCCATCAACAAGACTTTAGATTTAGATAGTGGTGATTGCACGTGTTGCTTCCTTTCCGTTGACGAGCTAGTAGCAGCAATCATCAATAGAAAAAGGACTTTCACAGCGAACGATCAACCAATGGCGAATCGCGGGATGCATACTTGAACCCCCTAATATCGATTTGATCGCCGCAAAGCGAACCCGGCAATCACGTTTTAGCTTAGCACAGATTGTGGTTACAGAAAAACAGCGGCGCAGTCTAAGTCGTCTGTGCGCAAGAAGCGGCACTTGTAGTTCAATAGCATCAGGGCGGCAAAAAGGATGAAGAAGCTCAAATCGCCTATTGGTCAATCATGCATCATGATCGTATGGTGCAAGGCATCGACGGTGTAACTCATCGACAACCGGGGGCTGTTCATCGTCTCCAATCAGGATTCTTACACGCACAATAAAATCGAGGCAGGTCGATAAGATTGTCAATGCGGCAAGCGGGGCGCATAATGTGAAGAAATCCCTTACATGCTGGTGCGGACAAGATGGAGGCGGCGTGATGACGAAGCGATTATTTGCGATCGATCCGTGGGTGCTTGCGACTTCGACCTTGGCGAAGGCAGACAAGCGGCTGCAAGAAAGCCTCACTGCGATCGGTAACGGCTACATGGGGTGTCGCGGGAATTTTGAAGAGCACTATTCCGGCGACACCCACCGCGGCATTTATCTGGCGGGAGTCTGGTTTCCGGATAAGACGCGGGTCGGCTGGTGGAAGAATGGCTACCCGCGATATTTCGGCAAGGTGATCAATGCGCCGGACTTCTTGAGCATTCCCATCGCGATCAATGGGGTTGATATCGACTTGGCGCGGGTGGCTTACCGCGACTTTCACCTCACCTTGGATCTGCACGACGGGGTGTTGAGGCGCGGCTATGTGGTCACGGTGGCCGGCGCGACGGTCAAGTTGGCGTTCACGCGCTTCATGAGCAATGCCGTGCAGCAATTGGCGCTGATTCGGGTGCAGGCGACTGTGCTTGAAGGTGCGGCGACGATCGTACTGACCCCGCAGCTCGATGGCGACGTGCACAACGAAGACGCCAACTATGCCGAGACGTTCTGGGAACCGGTGGTGGTGGGCACCAACGCGCTGACGATGGTGACCAAGCCTAATCCGTTCAAAACTCCGCGGTTTACGGTCACAGAGATGATGGCCAATCGCATCGTGGCTAGTGCGCCGGCAGTCACGCGCAACTTGTTGACCTATCGCTACGATCAGCTAGCAGGCGCCTATCACAACGCTCGTCAGCAAGGCCTGCAAGGGGCCTTATACCCGATGGTGACGTTTGACGGGATCGAGTGCTACAACGAATGGGAGATCACCTTCGAGGAGATCCACCGCAACGCGAGCGTGGCCTTTGCCATCTATAACTACACCGATTACACCGGCGATACCGACTATGTGTTGACCAAGGGCATCGATGTGCTCGTCGGGATCGCGCGATTCTGGGCCGACCGGGTGCACCGCTCGGCGCGCACGGGCCAGTACATGCTTCACGGGGTCACTGGCCCCAACGAATATGAGAACTACGTCAACAACAACTGGTATACCAACAAGATGGCGGTATGGTGTCTGCGCTATACACTCGAGATTTTGCCTCAAGTCGCGGCGGCCAAGGCCCAGGCGCTGGCCGTCAGTGAAGCGGAGCAGGCGCACTGGCAAGCCATCATCAAGCAGATGTACCTGCCGGAAGACAAGCAGCTGGGGATTTTTGTTCAAAATGACGGCTTCTTGGATAAGGCGCTGCGGCCGGCTGTGACGCTACGTCCTGAGGAGCGGCCGCTGAACCAACACTGGTCTTGGGACAAGATCCTGCGCTCGCCGTTCATCAAGCAGGCCGATGTCTTGGAGGCTTGTACTACCTCGACCACGAGTTCACCCTGGCGGAAAAAAAGCGCAACTTCGACTTCTACGAGCCGCTGACGGTGCACGAATCGTCGCTGTCGGCCAGCCTCCACAGCATCATCGCCGCCGAAATCGGCGAAGTGGCTAAGGCGGTGGCCTTGTATCAGCGCACGGCGCGGCTGGATCTGGATAACTACAACAACGACACCGCAGACGGGCTGCACATCACCTCGATGTCAGGCGCCTGGCTAGTGATCGTCCAAGGCTTCGCCGGGATGCGCCACTTCAACGGGCAGCTGAGCTTCAAGCCGTTTTGCCCGCCGGAGTGGCAGGGATATCAATTCAAGATGAACTTCCGCGGGCGCCTGTTGGCCGTGGCGGTCTTGGCCAGTGCTAAGATCAGCGGCATGTCGTTTTCATTGACGGTTCCGAGGTTGATGACCAAGGCATTGGCGGGGGTTATCAAATCTTCTGCTTCATCTTTAGCCAGTGTCATGATTGGGCTGGCTCCTAGGGCGTTGAGGCCGTTGGCAACAAATCTCGGGGTGACAAAGTTAGCGTAGTTGACGACCAGTGGATGTTGAGTTTGTAGTTGGACGAGTAATTCTGAGTGCATCAGTATTTTCCTCCATATCATAAAAAAGACGCCGCGAAGAGTCGCGGCGTCAATGGTTTTGGCGACACTTCCCTACGCAAGTTCTAGCTTACAGGTTCGAAGGGACCACGCAGCACATGCGCATCTCGGCCGCTAATGGCGGCGCCCCTAGTGTCAATATATTAAGTTACTTGTAGCTTAGCAGATATCCCTCAAGAGTGAAAGCGGCCTATAGGCAAAGCCCAGGTTCTCGGTTAATTTTTCGTTGTCGCGACTTTAATGCAGCAAGCGTTTGGC
>CAKQZO010000094.1 GCA_934293835.1 uncultured Lacticaseibacillus sp.
GGTTTCGGCACCGCTTGCACTAGTTACTGATAATGTGCTGTACGCTCATCCGTAGTGTCTTCACAATCCACCCAAAAATTGCGAATCAGCAAACAAAGTGTCGAAAATTTCTGGAGGTATTCGCCAAATCTCCACAAATTGATATCTTAGTTAGATGTGTTCATTTTTTTAGAAATTTGATATTCCATATTGTTGAATGAGGGTACATGAATTAACACATAATGTGTTGTTCGTAAAAAAATTCACAAAAATTTTTGGCCTCATAAACGCCTTTATAACAGCGTTTTCAACTTGTTTCTAAAATGATCATGAACCCTGCTTATTGACATTCCTTCCAATAACCGTAGAATGAAATCGGATTCAGAAATATATTAATATTTTAGTGTTTCAAACATGATCCGATGAAGTGCACGTGCACGCCTTCACCAATCACTGCGCGAAACCGTGCGAGGAGCAATCATATGGATAAGAAACAATCGCAACGTCGCGTCTTCGGCCCCCACGGCCGTAAGATTACCTACCCAAGAGCCTTAGCATTTGGGTTGTTCGATTTGATGGGTAGTGGTGGCTTCACCGTTATCGGCGCGTTTTTACTATTCTTCTTTACCACTTTCGCGGGTCTGACTGCCACCCAAGGGGCCTTAATTATCGGGATCGCCCGGGTCGTGGATGCTGTCGCCAGCCTGGTTATTGGTAGCCTGACCGATAACCTTTGGCGCTACAAGGTTGGACAACGCTTTGGACGGCGCCACTTCTTCTTGCTGATTGGCGCGCCACTGATGCTTGAATACATATTGATGTGGATTTCCGGTCAAGGCTTCTGGTACTACTTGATCGTTTACCTGTTGTTCGAAGTCATTGCTGCTGGGGTCATGATTCCTTGGGAAACTCTGCCGACAGAGATGACAGACAACTATACTGACCGGACGAAGATGTCCGCGACTCGCGGCTTCATCTCCTCTGCTGGTGCCTTTTTGGCAACGTTCATTCCCGGCCAGGTCATCAAGTACATGGGCCAGGACAACCCCAAGGCTTACCTTGTTACCGGGATCATCTTTGCTTTGATCGGTGCCGGCGCGGCCTTATCCGCCTACTTAGCCACCTGGGAGCGTCCCGTCACCCAAGAGATGCAAGACCTCGCCAACCAGACCCCTAAACGCGGTTTAATCAAGGGCTTGGCCAAAGAAATCAAGGATTACCTCTCCACGATGCGCGTCAAGTCGTTCCGCAAGCACATTGCAATCTATCTGTTATCTTTCACCGCTAAGGATACGTTCAACACGATTTTCGTGTACTTCATCGTCTCTTGCATGGGTTTAACCGCGACTGATTCCGCGAACATCCTGTCGATGTCTGTCATCGGGATTCCAACCACGATCGTGTGTGGTGTCTTGATGATCAAAAAGGGTCCTCGCTTCCTCTGGAAGAGTGCCTTCTCCATCATGTTAGTGATGTATCTTGCCGACCTCTTAGTCTATCTCCTGCGGCCAGCCAACCCACTGTTGTGGCTACTCGCAATCGGTTTGATTTATCAAATCGGCCGTCAGACCTTGGAATTCACCCCTTGGAATGTCTTTCCATTCATTCCTGACCTGGATCTCTTGATTACCAAGCAGCACCGCGAAGGGATCTTTGCAGCCTTCATGACCTTCGTCCGTAAGTCTACAGTCGCTGTCGCAACCGTGATGGTCGGCATCATCTTGGACGCGTCTGGCTACAAGCCGGGGACGCAGTTCCTCATGCACGAACCAGAAAGTGCCAAGATGGCGATCGTCGCTGTCTTAGTCCTTGTCACCGGGGGGATGATTCTGGCCGCGTTAGCAATCACGTTCACCTTCAAGCTGGATCGAAGCTCGCATGATTTGGTCGTCGCCGAAATCAAGCGTCTGCAAAATGGCGGCAAGAAAGAAGATGTCGATCCAAAGACCAAAGAGGTCTGCGAAGAGCTGACTGGTTGGGATTACGACAAGCTTTGGGACGAAAACAACGCCAAATAACGCTATTAAAGAAGGTAGCCTCAACCACCATCTGTGTGATTGAGACTACCTTCTTGATTTTTATCCCAATGCCTCCGCCCAAGCTGCTGGTTGTGGCAATCTGGCACTCACACGTTGCTGCGTGAACGGATCCACGAAGCTCAGCTCACTGGCCTGCAACAGCTGAGTTGCAAACTGACTGGTATCGCCGCCATACAGCGCATCCCCAATCAGCGGATGGCTGAGATGGGCAAAATGTGCGCGAATCTGATGCGTCCGTCCTGTCAACAGATGCACCCGCACCAGCGTCGCCTGCCGGCCTTGCGCTACAACCATATATTGTGTCTGCGCGCTTTGCCCGTCTGATTGCACCTCGCGATGAATCCCATCAGCGGCCAATCCTAGCGGCAGGTCGATCGTACCGCTACTTTGGCGCAACTGCCCGCCAACCACCGCCAAATACCGCTTATCGACTTGATTATTGACACCCATCGCATCAAGTCGGCCTTGGGCGAAGCCGTGCTTGGCCACCAACACCAGTCCGGTGGTGTCCCGGTCAAGCCGAGTAATGATTGCCGGTTGCGGGCCTTCAAACCCTTGATCGGCGAGGAAGCCGCCGACGCGATTCAGCAGCGAATCGTTGGGATTGGCGCGTCCGGGCACACTGGCCAGGCCGGCAGGCTTGTTGATGATCAGCCAGTCCGCATTCTCCACCACCACTGCCAACGGCTCGTGGCTAAGCACCAGCCCGGACTCAGGCGGCAGCGCGAAACGGACGCTGCTCCCAGCGGCGATGGTGAGATTATGCGTAACGGCTTCTTGATCGACCCAAATACACTGCGCGTCAAAAAGCTTCTTAAGCAATCGGTGGCTAACGCCATGTTGGGCCAACAAGCGCTTGATGGTCATGGCGGCGGTCGCCTTGTAAGTGAATGTAAAAAGCATCTGAATGTCCCCTCATAGATATTGACGCGCCATCGTGGATTACTCCTGGCGCTGCAAGCTGGTACAGTCAACCACCCGCGAATAAATTCGTAGGCTTGTAAGTGCCTTAGCCCTCTAAGGCGATCACAATTTGTTTGGATAGTCCGAGACAGAAATTACTATGCGCACTGACTAGTGATCCCCAAGTCAGGAATTCCCAAACTCACGAGGCAGGTTGCCGCGCCCCGTATCGTTACGCTACTGCTTTGTTCAAAATGTTAATCGCTGCGTCAAGGTCAACTTGCGCGTGCCAGCACGCCCCATTACAAAGCCACACCGGTGACAAGTTTGCGTCGTCAATCTTGGATCGACTTACACAAAAGAGTTCGGCTTTATAAGCAAGGTTTTCAAATAAGATGCTCCAGCCGACATCTTGAGGCCGTGGCGCCAAAGCGTGATTATTAAGCGGATTCTTTCCTTGCAGCTTCTCCGCCACAACGAGATCGTGGTTCTTGATCAATGCTGTGAAGATGAGATGCAAGAAACTCTGCCGTTGATTATAGATGTGTCGGTGAAGAGCGGCGACGACCTTGCGCGGTTTTTGATAATTCTTGGCTGTCAGTGGCCGGTGCTCTTGCTTCGCGCGTGCAGCGCGTTTGCGCTGTTCACGTTGAAGTCGCTGCAACTGTTTCTGGTAAAAGCGGGGGTTCTCGACCACGCCACCGAACGAATCAGTAAACAGATTCTTAACGTTGACGTCGATGCCGACCTTAACAAATGCCGTGCCCAAACGCCAATTCCTCTCGGCAATAATTGTCGAGTTTCCTTGACTGGCAGGGTATAATGAAGCAAGACAAATCGGCGGTATGCCGAGTTTAATGAATGGAGTGATTAACTTGGTATTACTAACATTATTGATCGACGTCATCGCCGCGGCGAGTTTTTACGTGCAACGCCAAGCTGCAGGCATGTATCTCCCAGGCCTGATCTTACAAATTATCTTGGTCGTCTTGGCCTTGGTCTTCACGATCGGCTACCGTGGTCGGCGGCGTGGCCGGTTCAACTATGACACTTGGTCACACGTCTTCACCTTGCCTTACGCGTTCATTATTTTGTCACTGATTGCTAACGCCGTGCTCGCGTTCCTGTATTACCTGAACTACACCGGCGCCAACCCACTGATCTTCTCATGACGCGCTTCGCCTCCTGTTAATAGTCTAAGGGACCAGTCGCCCAATGACAACCTGCTGGCCAAAAAGCCACTTGCCTTCACATCGGCAAGCGGCTTTTTGAATTACAATGGGATGTCTTGTGACGTCTGGACTGGCTCCGCCGGCCTGCTGAAGTAGAAACCTTGCAACCATTGGATCTTCAGGTGATGGGCCAGCTGAATGTCTTTGAAAGACTCGATGCCTTCCAGCGTGAACTGGGTCCCGGCATCAAGCGCAAGCTGGTGCCAACGCGCAATCTCAGCAGCCGCCGTATCCTCGCGGCCAAGCTCGCGCAGGTTTTGTAAGGCGAACTTCAACATATCGACATGCGGCGCCAGCTGCTCAACTAACGCGAAGTCGTCGATGTCCGTGCCCACATCATCGATGGCCACCCCGATTCCAGCATCACGGTACTGCTGGCCAATCGTCATCACTTCCTCAAGGGTTGGCGCTTCGGTCAACTCAACCGTCAACGCTCCTAAATCCTTGGCGCGCGATGCAAACATGATGAGTTGTTGCATCGTGTCTTGCGTGGCGAATTGCTTCGCGGTCAAGTTGATCGCCACGTTTTTGTTGGGAAGCGTACGCAACACTCGCTTCATCATCCGCATCTGCATTTTAACCGTGATCTCGAAATCACGGGGCAGCAGCCATGCGTTCTTCTCTGCATCCCACGCACGCAATAGCAACTCATGGCCTGCCGGCTGTTGGGTGGCGCTATCGATGATCGCCTGGGTGAAATAAGTGTACGTAATCAATCGCAGTTCCTCCGTATTAACAGCAAAAATGAAACTACGAATAGTTTCATTCCTGTTGTTCTATCCAATTTAAATTAAATCGGCACGCGTTCCTGGCATCGCTGGGCGACTGAAGTAGTAACCTTGGACATTCGTGATGCCTAAGCCATTGGTGACTGCAAGCTCATCAGCCGTTTCCAAGCCTTCGACTTCCAGTGTATCACCGTGTGCCTTCGCGGCTTTTTGCCACGCAGCCAGCTGTGAAGTGATCTGGGTGAGATTGCTGCCGTCTTGGCGCATCCCCCGCAACGAAACCTTCAGCGTGTCCACGTGATCGGCTGCTTCGGCAAGCTTCGTCCCATCAGTGTGGCTACCTAAGTTGTCGAGGGTGATCGTCACACCCGCATCTTGATACGTCGAGGCGTACTTCTCAAGCGCTTCGAGCGCCGGAATCTCACCTAATTCAACCGTCATCGTCTCGACCTGGTCGGATTGCGCCAAGTCTGTGATCGCCTTTTGCGTGTCACCGTCTTCGAACTGTGCTTCCGTTAAGTTAATCGAGACATCCTTAACATCTAGCTGTGCCACTGCCCGCGCCATCAAGTGAGCTTCCATGGAAGCCGGGATTGAGAAGCTAGCAGGCAAGTGCCAGCCACCTTGCTTGGAGTCCCAGACCCGCAACAACAATTCGTAATGATCGACCGTGTTGTTAGTCGTATTTATCACCGGCTGGGAGAAGAACGTGTAGTCCGCCATCCCAGGCGCCCCACCTGCGGTAAAAATGTTACCGTGGGTCAATTCCGCGTTGTCGTCGAGGACGTTAACCACCGTGGATGACTGGTTATCAGCCTTGGCCGTCGGCGTCGTGGCGTTCGCCAACGCATCGACCAGCGCATCCTTATCAGGAATCGCATCAGCAAGGGTCGGATCAACCGTGCTGGCACTATCGCCAGCCTGTGGCGCAGTTGTTGCAGTTGCATCAGCTACGGCCTTAGCGGCTGCGGCCACAGGAGCCTGGTTGGCATTGACGCTAGCCTGTAGTGGCACAACATTGCTCGTCGTCGCGGCCGCTGGCGTCACAGTGCCAACAGTTGCCGCAGGAGCGTTGACAACTGGCGTGCCTGTCGTTGTTCCAACCGTCGACGCGGCAGGTACCGGTGTCACGATAGTCCCGGTGCCGTTGGTAGTCGAAGTCTGAATTGCGACTGATACTGGTGTATTCGCTCCGTTACCAACTGACGTCCTCTCAGTTGAGTTCACATCAGGAGTCGTAATATCAGTTTCTTCTGCTGTCGCTGGTGTACTCCCCGTTGTCAGAGTCGGCGTATCGTCCGTCGCTGGAGTTAGCGTGTCGTCCGTTGTCGGAACTGGCGTGTCATCCGTTGTCGGAATCGGCGTGTCGTCCGTCGGCGGGGTTAGCGTATCGTCCGTCGCTGGAGTTGGCGTATCATCCGTTGTCGGAGTCGGCGTGTCGTCCGTCGCTGGAGTTGGCGTGTCATCTGTTGTCGGAGTCGGCGTGTCGTCCGCCGTCGGGGTTTGACTATCGACTTCATGATAAACTGGATCTGCTACCTTTGTAAC
>CAKQZO010000095.1 GCA_934293835.1 uncultured Lacticaseibacillus sp.
CGAACATTAAGGCGAGTTGCACCAAGAAGCTGACTGTCAAGATTGCGCCGTGGTGCCCTTCAAGCCGGTGAAACAGCCACACGATCAATGGAAAAAGTAGATATAGCTGTAAGGTGACGAGGATGTAGTACATATAAAATTGGTTGCCATGGATGATGGCGCTGGCGTAAGTAGAAGCAAAGTTATTTAGGGAAAAGCCTGGGGCCCCGACGATTAAGGCAAAGACCATCAAGATGAAGTTCCATAGGAGGTAAGGCCAACCTGAACCGGCGAAGCGCTTCTTGAAGAAGGTCGGCCAGTGGTCTTGGCGATAATAGTTGAGAGTTAACACCAATCCGGTCATGAACATGAAGCCCATCCGGGTGAAGTGAATCGTGAGGTGCGTTGATAATAAGAGCATGTGCGCCCAGCCAGTGCTGTTAGCCATCTGCTGGGCGAACACTGTGGTCGTGTGATTCAAAAGGACGCCGAAGATGAAAATGATCCGCATCGCGTCAACTTCGTGGAGGTAGCGACGTGGTTGTTTTGTGATTGGCGACACAAGGCACCTCCTAGACGGTTGTGGGATTCAAAATGACGTCGAGGACCTGTTCTGAGACCGTGCCGATAGTCGCGGCGTCTCGGCCTTTGGCTCCGTCGGCTTCGTAGACGTTCGTGCCGTTTTTGACGACGATCACCCGATCCGCCATTCGCGCAGCTTCCTCAACATCATGAGTGATGAGCAGGGTTGTGAGCTGTTGCTCCGCACAAATGGTCGCAATCGAGTCTTGCATCTTGCGCCGCGTCAAGGCATCTAGTGCACCGAGCGGCTCGTCTAACAACAAAAGTTGAGGATCGGCCATCAAGGCGCGCCCCAGGGCCAGCCGTTGTTTTTGACCACCAGATAAGGCGTTGGGATAGCCGGTGGCGAAGTCTTCTAAGCCGACGGTTGTGAGCATCTCCCTGGCGCGCGCCTGTTGGTGGCTGGCTTTGCTGTTGAAGGATAGGTTTTGCAGGTTGTTCATCCAAGGGAGGAGCCGGTCGTTTTGAAACATCACGCGGGTGACCATGTTGTCATCAGCGTAATGGACGTGGCCGCTAGTGGGTTGCTCGAGTTGGGCGATCAGGCGTAGGATCGTGGACTTGCCGCCACCGGACATGCCGACCAAGGCGATGAATTCCCCAGGATAGATGCTGAAGTTAACGTCGTGTAAGGCGGTTTTATTGCCGTAGACTTTGCCGATTCGGTCGAGGGTGAGTAATGCGTTCATATCAATGACTCCTTTCGCTTTGCCACTCTAGGCAGATGTCTTCTAAAAGCTTTGCGATCAAATCAGAGACTTTGCCGAGTAAGGCGTAGATGACGATGCATAAGAGGACGGTTTTCATGTTCATGAATTCTTGGGCATTGGTGGCCATATAGCCGACGCCAGAAGTCGAGCTGATGGTTTCGGCCACGATCAAGGTCGTCCACATGACTCCGAGCGCGTAGCGGATGCCGACCAAGATCGTTGGTAATGCGCCGGGAAAGACGATTTTGGTGAGCATCTCACGCTTGGACAGGCCGTATGCTTGCCCCATCTCGATCAATTCTGGGTCGACGCGGGTGATGCCGTGGAAGGTATTGATGTAGATTGGAAACATCACGCCGACCGTGACCAGTGAAATCTTAGCCGATTCACCGATCCCGAATAAGATGATCACCACTGGAATGAGGGAGAGGTGGGGGATGTTACGCAGCATCTGAATCGTTGAGTCGAACAAGGCGCGGGCGGTTTTGGATAGGCCGTTGAGCATCCCGAAGAAGAAGCCAACCGCGCTTCCGAGTGCGAAGCCGACCAAAGCACGATACAGGCTGATACCAAGATTTTGGGGGAGCTCACCGCTTTGCCACAAGCTGATGCCGTCTTGTAAGACGGCCAGTGGAGTCGGCAGCAACTTGGTCGAGATCCAGCCCAGGCTGCCGGCGAGTTGCCACAGGCCGATCAAGGCGATTGGAATCAGCCAGGGAAGTAATTGTTTGAAATCATAGTGATGTGTGTGCCGTTGTTTTTGCGTGAGATCCGTCGCGTTGTCCATATTGTCATCTCCGTTGAGTTAGTTGATGTTGCTTATCATAGGCAGGTAAACTTAAACCCAACTTAAAACCACCAAAATTCACTTTGGTGGTTAGACCGCGCACAATATAATTTTTTCTTGTATATTTGGTAAAAGTTGGGTAGAATGTGGTCCTGGTGGTGGCACTGACTTTAAGTTAGAGGGCCACGTATGGAAGAAGACACCCTATACGGCTTGTTGGCTGATGCCGCAACGGATTCCGACGCGTTCGCCAAGATTTTCGAACAGTATCGGCCACTCGTATATAAAGTAATTCGACACTACTATTTACGTGATTTTTCTGATGAAGATTGGTTGCAAGAGGCGCGGTTGGCGATGTTCAAAGCCGTCAAGCGCTACGATCGCCATAACGGAGCGACATTCGGGTCGTATTACGCGCTGGTCTTGCGCGCACACATGAATTCCTTGGTTCGTCGCCATCTCGCCAAGAAGCGTGCGGCATATTCACAGTCGGTCGTGATGGCAGATCCGATCGATCGCACTAAGGAGAGGCAGCTCGGCCAGCACGTTGAAGATGATCAACTGATGGGCATTGATCTGGAGCGCCTGTTGAAGCAGCTGACCCCACTCGAAGTACGGGTCCTGTTTGCCGCACTGAACGGCACGATCCAGGACCAAGAACCCTCAGTGCAATATGCCCGTGAGCGAACCAAACGCAAACTTGAGCGCTACATTGCAGAGTTTTATCGCTAGCCCACATCAAAAAGGCCATCATCGCTAAATTCGCACAGCGATGATGGCCTTTTGCGTATGATGATCAGCTCTTGCGGTTAAGGAGCTGGGTGGTGAGCTGGATCAAGGTGGCTTTAGCGGGGTGCTCAGGCAGTGTTGCGAGTCCGTCTAAGGCGCGCTTGGTGTAGTCGGCGGCCATGGATTGAGCTTGAGCGACCCCCGCATAGCGGGCGATCAGGTCATCGATCCGCTCAAGATCCGGAGCGGCTAATGCGTGTTGTTTTTGCAGCAAGGGGATGAATGCTGCGCGGTGGTCGGTCATCGCGAGGATTAACGGGGCAGAATAGACCCCTTGTTTAATGTCTTCGTGCACCGGTTTACCCATTGTGCGGGAGTCACTGGTGTAATCGAGGATATCATCGAGAAGTTGAAAGGCGATGCCGATGTTCATCCCGATTTGCTCAACGCGTTTGGCGAAACGCAGGGACTGACCGCTTTCGTAAGCGCCGATGAAACTGGCCAAGGCGAAGAGCTGTCCCGTCTTGCCGGAGACTTGGGTGAGATAATGGTCAATTTCGATCTGGTATTGATAACGGGTGTTCATTTGTTCGAGCTCCCCATTCAACAGGCGTTCCATGCTGCTGGCATCTTGTTGGACCGAACGCAGGTCGCTGGCATATTTGGCGATCAGCTTGAAGCAGACGACGAACAGATAATCACCGGCATAAACGGCGACATCTTGGCCAAAGCGAGCGCTGATCGTCGGCAACCCGCGGCGGACACTGCTCTGGTCGATGATATCGTCGTGAACGAGCGTTGCGTTGTGTAGGGCCTCGATCGCCGCGGCTAATGCGATCATCTTTTGACGGTCACTATTCGGCTTGAACTGCGAGAATAATAGGCAATACGCAGGGCGCAAGAGCTTGCCACCAGCATTGATCATTTCGATGAGTGCGTCGGCGACGGCCGAATTCTTCGGCTGAATCTGGGTGCTGATCAAGTCTAAGGTGGCGCTGAGTTCAGAAGCGAGTGTGGGATAATCTGCCCACATTGGATGGATCTTCATAACGTCCTCCTTTTACGGCGGTCAAAACGTAATCGACTGAGTGTGTCGATATGTTCAAAAAGAAAGTTGGCGGCGATCCCAACGGCGATCCCGGCGAGAATCCCCATGAAGCTGAGAATCGGCAGATATAACATGACGGTCCATGACTGTGCAATCAGGCTGGCAACGACGAGCTGGCCGACGTTGTGGAGGATCCCGCCTGCCGCCGAGATGCCGATCATGCTGACGCGGCGTTCGCCGAGTTGCTTGATCGCCAGCATGCCCAACCATGATAATAAGGCACCCGCACCGGAATACAGGAACGTTGACAGCGTGCCACCAAGCAAGGTGGTCAATAACAGGCGCAAGATCAATAACAAGAAGCTATCCGATAACGACATCGTGAATAGGGAAACGATGGTGATCAAGTTGGCCAAGCCTAACTTTGCGCCAGGGGCAAAGGCGAATGGAAAGGGGATCATGCGCTCCAGTAAGCCGATGATTACGCCTTGAGCACATAGCAGCGCAATAAAGATGATCTGTTTTGTACGATCAGGACGATATGTCATTCGGATACCAACCCTCCTGTGTTATTACCGCTCGAGTGACCACTGGACTTGATCGAAACCAACAGTTTGTGCGGGAGGCAGACAATCGTCTGGCCAGGCTTGGCGATCTTGCCTTTACGAACGCAGACCTGATCGGCACAGTTGGCTTCTTTGATTTCGATCTGCTGTCCAGTCGTGATGATCTCGTTATAGTCGTGGCCGTCACTGTAACGGAAGCGGGTCGTGCCATGGTGGCCGGTTAGGCGAATCCGGTAGACCTCTTTGCCGTCGTGGGTAACCACGGCCGTGTAGACGGTCTGTGGGGTAGCGGCGTTTTTGTGCGCCTCTGTCTGTGCGAAAACAACATAGGGAATGAACGATGCCGCCAACAACGCTAAGACGATGATGTAGTCGAAGGGGCGGATCATTTTGAGATAACGCTTCATCATGGCCTCCCTTCATCGTTGGCCTAAAAAAGGCTCTGAGGCCAGTTTACCCCAGAACCTAAGGCCGGACAACGTGGTGCCGGCATGCATTGCGACTGGTTAGCGGGCAGTATCACGACCGTATAATGCGCTTGGTTGCCCGTACCACCACTTGCCGAAGACTTTTTGCAGGTATGGAACGACCCACTTGTCGAGGCCAAACGCCCGGCCGGAGCCATTCATGACCGCGATGGCCATCGGAATCATCCAGATGTTGACCCAGTAGAACATCCCGCTGAGGCAGAAGATGATCGTGAACATGACAGAGACGCCACCACTCAACCAGGTGAACAGGCCAGCAACCAATGCGAGCCCAATCAAGATTTCGACGATGGTCATCGTCTTTTGCATGAAGAAGGCGACTTGCTGGTTAGGAATCAAGACTTTAGTGATGTCGTACATCCACTTCGGCATCTGGTCAAAGACCATCATCGGGTCCTTCCCATATTGATAGGACAAGGAGAACACCGATTTGGCTGCGGCAGTAGCGGTATCTGCTGCGCCACTGGCCGTTGCTCCGGATGCGGCAGAGGTGGCATCGGCACCCGCCGCGGATGCGCCGCTAGTCGCTGCTGGTTGGAGCCAGGAGAATGGCAACCGTAACTTGTCGATGAACCACGACTCTTTGCCCGAGACCTTGTATGCGCAGTCGACCAGCCACATGGCACCAAGGAAGATACGGGCAGGCACTGCCCACAAGACGTTGCCTTGACGGGAGATGTGGCCACGCATCAAGTTGCGGTTGTTCTTAGTCCGGAAGAATTCGTGCATGAAGTATTGGAACAAATAATAACCCGAATAAATCTGCACAAAGTACAACATGTTCACTAGGTGCTTCATCAACATCGCGAAGAATCCGGAGAGATGCATAAAGCCCATTAGGTTAGCAACCCCGTAGCGAGAGCCTAGACTGACCATGAAGCCGGAATAAGATGCTTTGTAGTCCACGCTGGCAGGCTGGCCATGCATCTGGTTGGTGATATTCGATAGCGCGGTTTGGGCGCTGGCTTCGGCACCTTGAACGATCTGCGGTTCGCCACGGTCGGAATTGCCATCATAGAACGAAACATCACCGACAACGTAAACGCGCTCGTCATCGACGGATTGCATGTGCGAGTTGACGACAATTCGCCCGGAATGCCCTTGAGTGAGGTGGAAATTGGCCGCCTGCGACGAGGCCTTGACCCCGGCAGTCCAGATCAAGGTTGCGGTTGGATACGTGGTCCCATCTTTGAGGTCGACGTGGTCGGCATGAACGCCGACCACCCCAGTGTTTTTCATCACCTTGATGCCGCGTTTGCGCATGTACTTCTCGGCCTTGGCGGCATCCGAGCGATCGAGCATGTTCATGATCGTTGGGGCCATCTCCATCAAGGTGAAGGTGATTTCTTCGGGATCAAGCTTGTTTTCTTGGGCGAGTTGTTCCCGCCAGTCCCTTAGCTCGCCGATGGTTTCGGTGCCGGTGAAGCCAGAACCAACGACAACAAGTGACAACAAGGCCTTGCGCTTGTCAGGAT
>CAKQZO010000096.1 GCA_934293835.1 uncultured Lacticaseibacillus sp.
GCGCAGGTTGTGTGGCGGGATCTCGGTCGCATACCCGGCAGAGATCCCAGTTGCGCCGTTGACCAGCAAATTCGGAAAGGCGGCCGGCAACACGGTTGGCTCTTGGGCGGTGTCATCGAAGTTCAGCACCATGTCGACGGTGCGCTTATCGATGTCTTTGAGCATCTCCCCGGAGATCTTCGCCAGGCGCGCTTCGGTGTACCGCATCGCCGCCGGCGGATCGCCGTCCATCGAGCCGTTGTTCCCGTGCATCTCGATCAACGGGGCGCGCAGCTTCCAGTCTTGAGAAAGGCGTACCATCGCTTCGTAGATCGACGAGTCGCCGTGGGGATGGTAATTCCCCATGACGTTCCCGACGGATTTGGCCGACTTGCGAAACCCGTGGTCGAACGTATTGCCGTCTTGATTCATCGCAAACAAAATGCGGCGCTGAACTGGCTTTAGGCCATCGCGGACATCGGGCAAGGCGCGTTCTTGAATAATGTATTTCGAATAGCGCCCGAAGCGCTCGCCCATGACTTCTTCTAGGGTCATTTCTTGAATCTGATTGGCCATGGCTATTTCTTAGCTCCTTTCCGCAGTTGTTTTTTGATTTGTTGGGCACCGAATTGCATGTCGGCGTGATCGACGGTTTTGGTTTCAAGGATCGACCCGTCGTCGTCAAGCGCGAACTCGACATTGCTTTCGATCCATTCTCGCCGCGGCTCGACGCGGTCACCCATCAAGGTGGTCACGCGCCGTTCAGCCAAGGCGCCATCTTCGACGCGAACGCGAATCAACGTCCGGGTTTCGGGATTCATCGTGGTTTCCCACAACTGATCGGCGTTCATTTCACCCAACCCTTTGAAGCGGGTCAGCGTGTAGCCCTTGCCCATCTTCTTGATCTCTTTTTCGAGTTCTTCATCGGTCCAGGCATAGGCGATCTGGATCTTAGCCCCTTTGCCTTTTTGCAGCCGATAAAGTGGTGGCAAGGCGATGTAGACCTTGCCGGCGTCCATCAGAGGCCGCATGTACCGGTAGAAAAACGTCAGCAGCAGGATCTGAATGTGGGCCCCATCGGTATCCGCATCGGTCATGATGATGACCTTATCGTAGTTGGCGGCATCGATGTCGAACTCGGCGCCCACCCCGGCGCCGATCGTGTAGATCATGGTGTTGATTTCGGCATTTTTGGTGATGTCTGCGAGCTTGGCCTTTTGCGTGTTCAAGACCTTCCCGCGCAGCGGTAAGATCGCCTGGAACTTGCGGTCGCGGCCTTGTTTGGCAGAGCCACCGGCAGAATCCCCCTCGACTAGGTAGAGCTCATTTTTCTTTGCGTTCTTCGATTGCGCCGGTGTGAGCTTCCCGGAAAGCAGGCTGGTGTCTTTCTTGCGGCGCTTGCCGTGGCGCGAGTCATCCCGCGCCCGGCGTGCGGCTTCGCGCGCCTCACGCGCCTTGATCGCCTTGCGGACGAGTTCCTGGGCGCCATCGCCGTTCTCCATCAGATAGAAGCTTAACTGCTCATAGACGACCGCATCGACAACCGAACGCGCCTGAGGCGTCCCGAGCTTGCCTTTGGTCTGGCCTTCGAACTGCAAGATCTCTTCTGGGATGCGCACCGCCAAGACGCCGGCGAGGCCTTCGCGCACGTCAGAGCCTTCGAGGTTCTTGTCCTTGTCCTTCAGCAGGTTGACTTTGCGGGCAAAATCGTTGAACGCGCGCGTCATCGCCGAGCGGAGGCCGACTTCATGCGTCCCGCCGTCGGTTGTCCGGACATTGTTGACAAACGAGATCAGGTTTTCGGAATAACCATCGTTGTATTGGCCGGCGAAGTCGACGATCACGCCGTCTTTTTCCCCTTCGAAGTTGAAGACTTCACTCAAGGTGTCTTTGTCTTCGTTCAGATACTTCACGAAGCTGACCAGGCCGTCTGGGTAGTGGTAGACTTCCTCGCGTTCGGTCCGTTCGTCACTCAGGCTGATGGTGATGTCTTTGAGCAAGAACGCCGACTCCCGCAACCGCTCGGCCAACGTGTCGAAATTATAGACAGTCGTGGAGAAAATCGTCGGATCGGGCTTGAACGTGATCGTTGTGCCGTTGGGTTCGTTGACCTTGCCCAACTTGGCCAAGCCGCCATCCGGGTGCCCACCGTTGATAAAATGCTCCTCGAACGCGTGTTTGTCGCGCACGACGCGGACGGTCAAGGATTCACTCAACGCGTTGACGACCGATGAACCGACCCCGTGCAACCCACCCGAGGTCTTGTACGAGTTTTGATCGAACTTCCCGCCGGCATGCAGCACCGTCAAAATCACTTCGATCGTCGGCTTGCCTGACGGATGCATCCCCGTCGGCATCCCCCGCCCATGGTCTTGAACGGTGATGCTGTTGTCTTTGTGAATCGTCACGGCGATCACGTCGCCATACCCGGCCAACGCTTCATCGACTGCGTTATCGACGATTTCATAGACTAAATGGTGCAGGCCCCGAGTATCGGTGGAACCAATGTACATCCCCGGTCGTTTGCGGACCGCTTCAAGGCCGTGAAGCACCTGGATCGATGAATCCGTGTAAGCTGAACTTTGCGTATCCATTCAATTCTTCCTCTCCAAATTACATACTGGTTTAGCGTACACCAACTGGGCGCCAAACCACAAAGAAAATCTTGATTAAAACGAGCCTCAACTATTTTACGCGTTGGCGGCGCAAGCGTCAAAAAAATGCTACAATTACATTTACGTTGGCGGTTTTCACAACGCCTAGGCGCAGGAATTATGCGCGCCAATAACGAAAGGAGTGGCTAGTTTGCTCATAGCCTTATGTTTCATCTTGGCCTATCTGATCGGCTCGATTCCCAGCGGCGTCTGGATCGGTCAGTGGTTCTTCCATCAAGACATCCGTCAAAGTGGCAGTCACAACATCGGCACCACCAACGCGTATCGCGTCTTAGGTCCTATCGGCGGCACCATCGTCTTAGCGATGGACATTCTCAAAGGCACACTCGGCGCCAACCTGCCGATGCTTTTGCACGTCGGCGCTCACTGGCTGGTCTTGATCGTTGGCCTCGCCGCCGTCGCCGGCCACACCTTCTCGATCTTCATCGGGTTCAAAGGCGGCAAGGCCGTCGCCACCAGCGCGGGGATCTGCCTCGCCTACGATTGGCACTTCTTCTTGATTGCCTGTGCCGTATTCATCAGCTTGGTGGTCTTGTCCAGCATGGTCAGCATCGCCTCGACTGTGGGCATGGGCATCTTGACCGTCTGGAGCCTGTTTTACCACGACTGGTTGTTAACGGTCGTCTGTGCGGCGCTATGGCTGGTTTTCCTGATCCGGCACAAAGACAACTTCGCCCGCATCAAAAACGGCACTGAAAACATGGTCCCGTTCGGGCTGGGGTTGTATCTTCGCCACCGTAAGCAACGCGCCTAATTGAATAAGTACGCAAAAGCCGCCTGAACAGGCGGCTTTTTATCATGCTGTGTAATTTGGGGTTAGAAAATCGCGATTTGGTAGCCATGGTCAAAGACCTCACCAGGTTGCAAGGTGTTGATGCCCAGCTTCTTGGTGAAATCGCCGTCGGCATCGATGGTGTCGGCGATCCCCCACCAAGGTTCGATGCAGACGAAGTCGCCGGTTGTCGGATACGGGCTCCAGACGCCCAAGAATGGCGCGTCTGGAATGGTGACCTCGACGCCGTGGCGCGTCTTTTCCGAGCGAATCGAGAAGATCGTCTGGCCCTTGAGTGCATAAATCACCGCATCATTTTTGAATAGTTCATGGGACAGCTGCTGGTTGACATCGGTAGCGGCCAGCGTGCGGTGCGCGTAATCGATCCCCGAACCGGCAATCAAAGGAATCTGGACGCGGGATTTGCGCGGTTTGAACTCCAGATAATAGTCTTCAAACTTGGTGTCGGCGCTCAGTGGCACGACGAAGCCGGGGTGACCACCAATACCGAACAACAACGGCGCGTCTGTTGCCGGATTCTCGACCCGGTAATTTACGCCTAGCGTATTGTTTTCCAAGGAATACGTCAAGCTGAGCTTGAACGCGAACGGATACTGCTTGCGCGATTCATCGTCGTCTTGTAAGGTCAACACGACCTTAGTGGCGCTGGCTTCTTCGACAGTGAAGTCGCGATCACGCGCAAACCCGTGTTGGGTCATGTGATAGGTGTTGCCGGCATAGCGATACGCGTCGTTTTGCAGCGCACCGACGATCGGAAACAAGACAGGTGCATGCCGCTTCCAGACGCTCGGGTCTGCCTGCCAATTGTATTCTTGTTCGGTGTGGTTGTTCACGATACTGGTGATCTCGGCACCGTGTTCTGCGATTGTGACCGTAAGAAAATCATTCTTCAAAATCTGAGCCATGCTTACAACTTCCTTTATCCATATAATCTCCGCCGGCTAATGCCAACAGGTATGCCTACAAAATGAAGCGCGTCATGTCTTTGTCTGCGGCAATGTTGCCGATCTTGTCTTGAACATATTGCGCCGTAACCGTGACCGCACCCATCTGCATGTCTGGGCCTTCGTACAAGACGTCTTCCAGTAACTTTTCGAGGATCGTGGCCAACCGCCGCGCCCCGATGTTGTCGGTGTCGCGATTCACTCTGATAGCGATCTGGGCGATTTCTTCGATCGCCTCTTTGGTGAAGGTCACCCGCACCCCATCGGCGCCGATCAAGGCGATGTATTGCTTGACCAACGCGTTATCTGGCTCCGTCAAGATCTTGATGAAATCTTCTTCCGTCAGGTCGTTGAGCTCCACGCGGATCGGGAAGCGGCCTTGTAATTCCGGAATCAGGTCAGACGGCTTGGCGGTCGCAAACGCCCCGGAGCCGATGAACAAGACGTGGTCGGTGTTCAGCGGGCCGTATTTGGTGTTGACTTGCGATCCTTCGACGATTGGCAAAATATCGCGTTGCACGCCGTCGCGGGAAACTTCTCCAGAGGTTTTCTTGTCCCCACTGGCGATCTTGTCGATTTCGTCGATGAAAATGATCCCGTTATTTTCCGCAGCTTGGATGGCATCGTGATAAATATCGGCGTGGTTGACCAGCTTGTCGGATTCTTCCTTGATGAAGACTTCGCGCGCCTCTTTGACGGTCATCGTCCGCTCCACCCGCTTTTGAGGCATCAAGTTGCCCAAGGTTTCACCGAGGTCGATGCCCATCTGCCCATACATGTCGTTCATGCCGTTTTGCTTCTTGGCATCGGCGACAGTGACGGTGATTTCGCGCTCTTCCAGCAGGCCCTTTTCCAGTTGTTCGGCGACGCTCAGACGTTGATTGCGGATCTCATCGGTCACGTTTTCGTCTTCTTGTGGGGCTGCCGGCATCTGGCCGTTTTGCATGCCTTGCAACATACTCATCATCTCGGCCATCGGATTGGTGTTCTTCTTTTCCTTCTTGATCGCCGGCACGAGCAACTTGACCAGCCGCTTGTCGGCCTCACGCGTCGCCCGGGCACGCACGTTCTTGAATTGCTCGGCTTCTTCCATCGCAACGGCGACGTCTGCCAAGTCGCGCACCATCGATTCGACATCCCGGCCGACATAGCCGACTTCGGTGAACTTTGTCGCCTCGACCTTCACGAACGGCGCGTTGACGACCTTCGCCAGTCGCCGGGCGATCTCGGTTTTCCCGACCCCAGTCGGTCCGATCATCAGCAGGTTCTTCGGCGTGATTTCCCGCTGCATCTTATCGGAAAGCTGCATGCGGCGGTAGCGATTGTATAATGCCACGGCGACCGCACGCTTCGCGTCGTCTTGGCCGATGACGTAACTATCGAGTTCCGCCACGATTTCTTTGGGGGTTTTAACCATTTTTAGGACTCCTTGTTTGGATGTGTTGCTGATTTCGGCGAGTTACGCAGGATAACGCGGTTGCGTCTAAGCCATCTCGGTCGTCTACCGGCGCTGCCGGCTCCCGTCCAAGCTGGCTTAGACACACCGCTAAATGCGTCCTGCTTCGCTCTGGTTTTTTCGGCGAGCTATGCAGGACAACGGCATTGCGTCTAAGTCATCGCGGACTTGCACCGGCTGCGCCGGCACGACGTCCACGCTTCCTTATTCACATGCCTAAGCTCGTCCTGCTTCGCTCTGGTTTTTTCGGCGAGCTACGCGTGGCCAACGGGCTAGGCCTAACGGCACGGTCAACTGCGCGAACAAATTCGCTCCGCTGTCCGCACGCGTTACGCGACGCCCTAAATGCGGCCGCGCTTCGCTCTGGGTTTAATTAAAGCTTTCGACGATGATGTTGTGGTTGGTGAAGATATCGATCGAGCCGGCGATGTCGATCGCGGCATGGGCGATGTCTTCTGCCTTCATGTCGGTGTGCTGAATCATGGCCATCGCCGCGGCTTGGGCGTAGTTACCACC
>CAKQZO010000097.1 GCA_934293835.1 uncultured Lacticaseibacillus sp.
CACTGAAGTCGGTCACGTTCACCGACCAGACCGCCGATTTGTTGCCGACACTTCGTCAACTCGTCAACTCGGCCGGATTCGATCCGCTTTACTATACCGCCGAAAACGACTCGTTCGACTTGCCTTACGATGCCTATGATCCTTCGAGCGCCAATCCCAAGACGCAGATCGAGATCATGCAACTCGACGGCTCGCTAGAAGAGCTTTCCACTCAGTCGCCACTGGTCGCCGCAATTTCCGGACGCATGACCGGCGATAAACGCTTCTATTTCCCAAAAATCATGCTGAGTGCCGGTGGTGACCTTTTCACCGCCAGCTACACCCAATTCCAGCGTTACCTGCTCAACGGCGCCTTGATCGCCGCTAACTAACCTCGCCACCTAAGAAAGGACTTCCTAATGCCTATTCGCCTGATTGCTATTGATATGGATGGCACCTTATTGAACGAACACAACCTACTGACCCCGGCAACGATTGCCACCGTCAAAGAGGCCAAGACCCGTGGTATCAAGATTGTCTTGTGCTCCGGACGGCCGCTGACCGGCTTGCAGCCATTCTTCGAACCGCTCGGCCTGGTTGATGATGGTGACTATGCCATCACCTACAACGGGGCGATGGTACAACGCGCCGACACTGGCGAGATTTTGCTCCAGCACTCGCTGACTTATGCGGAATTCTTGGAACTAACGACGCTTGCGACTAAACTCGGCGTCCACTCCCACGCTGAAGACGAAGCCCGCATGTATACACCAGACCGCGATATCTCGCGTTATTCCGTACGCGAGTCATACCTCGTCAATATGCCGCTATCCTATCGGCAACCAGACGAATTTGCGCAAGACAAACGCTTTGCCAAGGTGATGTACATCGACGACCCCAACTTTTTGGCCCAGGTTCAAGCCAAGATTCCAGCCAGCTTCTTCGACCGCTACTACTTCGTCAACTCTGAACCGTTCTTCTTAGAGGCGCTGAACAAGCAGGCCTCTAAGGGCAATGCGGTCAAAGATCTCGCCGCCAAGCTCGGTTACGGCCTCGATGAGGTGATGGCTATCGGCGACCAAGCCAACGATCTGCCAATGATCAAAGTCGCCGGCACCGGCGTCGCCATGGGCAATGCCATTCCCGAGGTCAAAGCCGCGGCCCAATTCACCACGGCCACCAACGCCGAAGACGGCGTCGCCCAAGCCATCCGCAACTACGCCTTCTAGTCAAAAATGAGGACTGCGACAAAAGTCACAGTCCCCGTTATGTGCTTGAACATTCCAGTAATTTTACATTCCAAAAGGCAGTTTTGCCACCGCCCCATATGTTTTATGCGTTACCCTCGAGCCACTGAGCGACGCCCCAGCGGTGTGTCGGCCGCTTCAATTGCGCGGCGGCCTCGGCGATCGGCATCAGCATTAAGGTATTGAAATCTTCTAGAGGTTCCGCGACCCGCCGCAAATCGCGGCACGCATAGAACGTCGCCGGATGATAATACGCCGTCTTGCGGTGGTGCGAATAGAAATATTCAGAAGCCGTGCCTAGCCTCTCGCCGACCGTCACGGTCACCCCGAACTCTTCCAAAAGTTCGCGTGCAATTGTCTCCTCGTCGCTTTCGCCAGGTTCAACTTCGCCGCCTGGCAAAAACAGCGCATGGTTAGGTGCCCCCAGGACCAATAAGCGTTTGCCACTGGCATCAGGAATCACACCATAAACGCCGATACGCTTGTGATAATCAAGCTTCGGATCTTTACTTCCAAACACTGGATCATGTGCCATGATAATCATTAGCCTCCAAGTCATGAACATTTTTTCTCATTATACACTCACCAAAAACTAATTCCTAGGAGGAAGTGCATCCATGCTCCCGAATCTGTTCGTCGTGGTGTTCCCGCTGATCGTTTTCAGCGTCGTTTTCACCGTCAGCTTTGTCATCGAGCCTCGCCGGCTGCTCAACGGCTGGCTGTTCAACCTGTGGCTGTTGGCGGCATTAACGACCGCCGCCATCTTAATCATCAGCTCGCAAAATCGCCTCCTCATTGCCGTGGCGGTGACATTATTCGCAATCGGACTACTGGTCGTCTTGGCGATGTTTGCCTTACACCTGCTGTGGCTGGCATGGAACGCGATCATCGTCTGGCGCCGAGAAAGTCACAGTCTCGGTAACATGCTGACGTTGCTGTTGGCCTTCGGCTTGTTGTTACTCGAAATTGGTGCGAGCTTCGGCCGGCAATACTTGCCCGATTCCATCTACAACGGCCTGGCCTTGTTCTTCACGCTCACGATCGGGTATGTTTTGGTATCGTTGTATAATTTCTTAACCGTGTTGATACTTTACAATCTGCGGCCGCTGCGCCACAACAAGGACTACTTGATCGTGCTGGGTGCCGGATTGATCAACGGTGACACCGTCAGCCCGCTGTTGGCCGCGCGGATCAACGCTGGGATCCGATTTTATCGCAAGCAACTCGCCCATGGCCAGCACGCCAAGCTCGTGTTTTCCGGAGGCCAAGGTGGAGATGAAAAGCTTCCCGAAAGCGTCGCGATGCAACGCTATGCACTTGCTCAAGGCGTGCCTGAGCAAGACACCTTGATCGAGGCCCAATCGACGACCACGCTTGAGAACATGCGCTTCTCCGCTCGCGTAATCGCGGCCGATGGTGGCGGAAAGGTCGCCTTTTTCACCAACAACTACCATCTGTTTCGCGCCGGTCTCTTCGCCAAAGCCGCCGGCCTGAACGCTAACGGCCGTGGCGCGGCAACCAGCTTCTATTTTCTGCCCAACGCGGTGATTCGCGAATACTTGGCGCTGGTCCTGCTACACAAGCGGCGCCACCTCGTCGCCTTTGGCCTGATCCTGGTGGCCGCCTTGGGCGTCATGGGCGTGCAAGGGCTATTCTGATATACTGAACAAAAAGGGGGTCATTACATGTGGAAAGAATTTCGCCAGTTCATGATGCGCGGTAACGTCTTGGATCTCGCCGTCGGGGTCATCATCGGGTCTGCTTTCACCGGGCTAGTCACCAGTCTGACTAAGAACCTAATCAACCCGATCTTGGCACTATTCACCCAAAGCGCCAACTTAGAGGGACTCAGTGTCACCTTGTTAGGGGCCAAGTTCACGTATGGCGCGTTCATCAACGACGTCATCAACTTCATCATCATCGCCTTCGTCGTTTTCCTGATCGTTAAAGCCGCCAATCGCGTCATCCCGAAGAAGCAGCCTGCCGCTGCGACACCGACCAAAGAAGAAACTTTACTCACTGAAATCCGCGATCTATTAGCCGAAAAGAAGTCATGAAATGAAACGAATCCCGTGGTTCTTAAAACTGCTCTTGATCTTAGCCGTTGCCTTCACTGCCGCCCGCTTGCTCATGACGCAAGTGATCGGCAACAATCAAGTCTCAGGAGACTCGATGCAGCCAACTCTGCAAAGCAACGACCGCTTATTGTCGCGCCGACATGCGTCGATCGCCCACAACCAAATCGTGGTGATTAAAGCTCCCGATGCGCCTGCGGGCACGCTATATATCAAACGTGTTATCGGCTTGCCCGGTGACACCGTGCGCGTTAAGAACGAACGGTTATATCTCAACGGCAAACTACAAAAACAACCTTATCTCAAAACGAGTTTCATGCGTCAAGAAATTCAAGCTTGGGCGACGCTTCATCACAAAGAAGGGACCAACATCCAGTTCACGCAGGATTTTGATCTCAAATCTAACCGCGCCACCCACAGCACCCGCGTCCCAGCCGGCAAATATTTTGTCATGGGCGATAACCGGTTTGTGTCCCACGACGGCCGCGCCTTTGGCTTCATCAGCCGCGCCCAGATCGACTCGGTCGTGATCTGGCGCTATTGGCCGCTGACCAAGATGCATACCTACTAAACACACAACGTCCCCGAACCGCGATTGATTTCGATCGTAGTTCGGGGACGTTGTGCCTCCAATCATGATGCGCCATTCTAAAAGACCGCCGGCTACGCCAACAGCGTCGCCAGGTGCGCCTGCACTTCTGCGACCGGCATGGTGGCCTGCGTCCACAGCTTGAAGCTTGCCGCCCCTTGCGCGACAAGTAGCGCCAACCCGTTGAGGCGAGTCTGCACCCCTGCTTCCGAAGCCTGTTTCAAGAAGCGCGTCTCAAGGGGGGAATACACCATGTCTAAGACCACATGCTCGGGCTGTAGCGCCTGGGGGCCGGCCAGCGGCGATAACTCGCACTGGGCACCCATTCCCATGCTCGTGGCGTTGATCAACACCTGACTCGCGCTGACTGCTGCCGTCACACGCTTATCATCAGTGAGCGCGACCACTTCAACCACACAGGCAGTGCTGGCTCGAAGCTGATCCGCAAGCGTCTGGGCGACCTCGATATGCCGATTCACAATCGTGAGGTGGGCTAGTCCTGATTGCGCCAATGCTAAGGCTGCCGACTGAGCAGCCCCACCTGCACCAAACAGCACCGCCGCGGCCTGGGTCAGATTCAGGGTTGCCGGCAATGCCTTCACCAACCCGATCCCGTCTGTGGTATAGCCGCACAGTCGCCCGCCGCGATTGACGATTGTGTTGACAGAACCTGCCAGCGTCGCAAAAGGATCCAGCTCATCAAGCAACGGGATAACCGCCTGCTTGAGCGGCATCGACAAGTTCACCCCACCGATGTGCATGCTTCGAATCGCCGTGACCACGCTCGGCAAAGTGGCCTCCGTCACATCAAACGCGAGATAGCGGGCATTAATGCCGCAGCGCTCAAACGCCAGGTTATGCATCGCCGGCGACAATGAATGCGCAGCGGGATGCGCCAAAAGCCCGTACAATTGTGTGTGTCCATCGATCATGCCATCGCCTCCTGAAGGGTCAAAATCGTCTCGACGCTGAGCTGCCCTGGGGCGCTTGCGCGGTCAAGCGTCGCAAACGTCAGCGCTGATGCGAACGCTCCTGTAGCGACTCGGGTCAGCTGACCGAGCGCACCCATCCCGATCACGATTGCCGGTTGCGTGATGTGGTCGTGTGCCCATGCGCTTGTCGCCAATAAGTTCAAGGTGTCTGCCGGCACCTGCGGCATCGCGGCGAGCTTCACCACATCGGCCCAGAGGCTTTGCGACTGTAGCAAGGCCTGGGCCGCTTCGAAATTCGGGGTCCGCTTAAAATCATGGTGGCTACCAACGACGACGCATTGTTGCTCGTGCGCCCGCTTGACCAAGGCTTTGCGACTCACCGGCGGCACGCTCGCCTCGACATCGATCGCATCTGGGCCTACCGCAAGCATGCGGCGATACAACGTCACATAATCAGCGACGCTTCCTGAGAATGCGCCGCCTTCTGCGTGGGTGCGCACCGTCAACAACACCAACTTGTCCGCTTCTCGCAGACGCTTCATCACCAGCTGCGCGATATTATCAGGCACCGTCGGCCAAGCATCGAGGCGCCACTCCGCGATTTGCGCCTTGCTTTGACACACCGCATCAACTTCGCGCAGTAGCGCCGCCCCATCAGCCGCCGTGAGTGGCACCGCAATCGCCGGTTGCGATTGACATAGTGCTTGAATGAATGCATTCATGTTGCGCTTCCTCCTCGAAAAAAAGGTGGGTGCCCCTTGCTTAGCCCAGCAAAGGCGCACCCACCCTGATATTCAGACATTCAAAAATGCGGGTAGATCGGCCAACGCCACCGGATATAATGCCGTCTCGCCGAGCTTCTTCAGCGTCACCAAAACCACCGTGTCATTTTTGACTTTCTTATCCAGCCGAATCTGTTGCACCAGCTGGTCAGTGGTAACTGCGGGCAACTCGGTCGGCAAGCCCACCGCCTCGAGCCGTACCTGGATCGCCGTAGCCGTCCCGGCTTCTGTCAGGCCATGGCGTTCGCATAAGCGCGTGATTGCGATCATGCCCATCGCGACGGCTTCACCATGTAACGTGTCTGCCGTCAACAACTCGACCGCATGGCCGAGCGTGTGGCCGAAATTCAGCAGGCGCCTTGCGCCGGTATCATGCTCATCGTCGACGACCAGGGCCGCCTTGGCCGCGATTGCAAATTGTGAGCAGGCCGCCGCGTTGGCAAGCAGGTCGGCGGGTGAATTGATGGTGGTCACAAGCGCCCAGAACTCAGGGTCTGTTGCCATCGCGGCCATCTTGACGACCTCGCCATAGCCTTCCACCAAGTTCCGTTGACTCAGCGTCTTGAGCTGCTCAGGATCGATCACGACAAGATCGGGTTGATAAAATGTCCCGACGACATTCTTGCCGGCACCGAAATCGACCGCGGTTTTGCCGCCAACAGACGAGTCCACTTGCGCCAACAGACTCGTCGGCACTTGAATGAAACTCAAACC
>CAKQZO010000098.1 GCA_934293835.1 uncultured Lacticaseibacillus sp.
GCATTGCTGGGTAAGGCCCAAGCATTCCCAGAAGACAAGGTACAAGGCGCAGTCGACTATTTGAAGGTGCTCAAGCATCCCGCCAGCGCTTACCTGGACACCTTACAAGGCCATTACGACCGCCACGAGTCTGACCATAAATTGAACTTACTCGCGGACAAGGCGCCGTTGGCGGAATTAGAAGACCGCATCATGGTCAACCACGTGGACGGGTCGATCACTGAAGAAAACATCAACTTTACTTACAACCACGAGCCTGTGTTTGAAGACGGCTACCAACCCAAGAAAGATCTCAACATCGTCAAGTTCGGTCTGGAAGTGATCGGCGCGATCGTCACGACCGGTAGCCTTGATAAGGCGGCTGAGGTGTTGTCCCCAGATGCGATGGTGACGTTAGTGGTCGCCGCTCATCGCTTCAAGCAGTGGCAGGCGTAGGCGCCAGCCAATCGGAATCGACCAGCTGGTGCAACCGCTGAGACACTGGTACCCACAGTTGGGCTTTCAAGATGGCGCGAATACTTTGCCAAAAGGCAGGGTCTTCGCGCTGTTTTTCATTCGTCTGAATGATGATCTCGGTGCCTGCATCGGTGTGGGCATAAATGTTGGGGTAGGTGATCGCCTCGAGTTGGGCGGTCAACATATTCGTTTCGTTAAGTAACATGCGCTCATCCTTTCACTGTCTCAAGCTTAGCAAGCAGATGTGCGCGAATCCTTGTGAAGCTATGAGGATTTTGTGAAGCAGGCCTTACGATCAGTTAAAGGATGCAACCCCGGCAAGATTGGTCTATACTGATATTGAAAGCGGTTGTGACAGGTGCTCGCGCGATCGAGTGGAAGGGCATTGGGGCGACCAAACAGCTTAAGAAAGGAAAGATAAGGCTTCGCGCGCGTCCACGGCTTATCTAGTGATTATGGTGATGACGGCTAATCTATTAACCTCCAATCAGGAACAGGAATTCTATGCGCTGGCACGATATGCGTTCAACAAGCCGCAATCACCACAGCGCGACGCGGCGTTTGCCAGCTTGTATGCGCATTCGGATGCCTGGGGAATCGGCTCGCCGCTGCAAAGTGGCCTGTTGAGCACCCATTTTGCAGTGGATTTTTCCGGGGTGACGTATCGAATGAGTGGCATCGGCTATGTGGCGAGCTACCCAGAGGCGGGAGGCAACGGCGGCATCACAGCGATCATGCATGAGGCGTTCGCCAAGATGCGGGCGAACAAGGAGACCTTGTCGTACCTAGCCCCGTTTTCCGCGACTTTTTATCGGCGGTTCGGCTATGAAGGCGCCTTTGACAAGGTCACGCACCGGCTGGCGACCAGAGATACCCCAAAGCTGCCGCGGGCTAACGCAGCCATTCACGTTCAGCGCCTGCGGTTTGCCGCGGCGATTCCGGCGATGCAAGCAGTCTATGGCCGCAACAAGGTCGCCACGCGCGGCGGGGTCTTGCGCGCCGATTGGTGGTGGCTGAATCTCGCCGATCACTACCCTGCGCGCGAGGTGGCGGTGGCGCTGATGGGCGAGCGGCCGATCGGCTATGTCGTGTATGAGCGCGCCGGCGCGACGTTCATCATCCACGAGTGCTTCTATGACGACCTCGATGCCTTGATCGCCTTGGCGCGCTTCGTCAGCGCGCACCGCTCTGCGTTTGCGGAATTTGTCTATACCACTGGCAATCCGGAGTCGTTGCACGACCTCTTCCCGGAACCCGGCGTGTTGAAGACTTCGGTGGCGCCTGACATGATGGCGCGAATCGTCGATGTCGCCGACTTTATGCAGCGCTATCCTTATCAGGTCAGCGACCTGGCGCCCACCATTTTTGCGATCAGCGATGACTTCATCCCTGAAAATGCCGGCTTGTGGCAGCTGGCGATCGATGATGGCCGGGTCAGCTTCAAGGCGGTCACAGACGGGGTGCCTGCGGTGCGGCTGAGCGAGCAACAGTTGGTCAAGGCGACGTTCGGGGTGCGCTCACTCACAGACGCGTACAGCCTCGGCTTGATTGACGGGGATGCCTACACGATTGCGGCGATCTCCGATATTTTCATCACCCACCAGACTCAGCTTTACGACTATTTCTAGCACTAACAACAATGCGGCCCCCACCATCATCGGTAGGGGCCGCATTGTTGGTTTTAGGGCAGATACGGGGCGTATTCTTGCGCGAGCCGCGTCGCCAGGTGCGCGCGGGCCGTATCAGGGAGAAAGCTGGCCGCGATCGCATTTCGGTTGAACTGATAGAAGTCCTCGACCTTGGTGCCGAACGCCGTCGTGAAGCGCGTGTATTCTTGGGTCAGGGTCGTGTTGGACACCGTGCGGTTGTCGGTGTTGATGGTCAGCTTGGCGTGGGCGGCCCGCAGCTGCGGATAGGGGTAGGTTGCCAGACTGGTGGCGGCTTTAGTTTGCAGGTTGCTGGTCAAGCAGAGTTCCGCGGTGGCTCCGGCGGCGACGAACTCAGCGATGGCCGCGGGTTCGTTGAACAAGGCGGTGGCGTGGCCGATGCGACGAATCCCCAAGCGGACGGCTTCGACGATGTTCTGGACGCAATGGCACTCGCCGGCGTGGAGGGTCAGCGGCACACCCAAGCCTTGGGCGTATTGAATGGTTGCGCTTAAGGCGCTGGTGGGGAAGTCGGCTTCGTTGCCGGCGAAGTCGAAGCCGACCAGGCCGTGATGCAGACTCGGCGCGGCTTCGGCGAATACTTGCCGGTTGGTTGCCGCCGCGGATTGGCGGATGCCACAGACTAAGACGGTCGCCTGAATGTCGGCCTGGGCCATCGCCTGGTGGAGTCCGGAGACGACTGCGTTGATGGCGGCGTCCACACTCAGGCCTTCGTCCAAGGAAAACTCAGGGGCGAAGCGGATCTCGATGTAGCGCACATTTTCTGCGGCAGCCTGAGTCGCCACGTCGAACGCGGCGAGTTGCAGTGCAGGCGCCGTCTGGAGCAAGGGCCGCACGAAATCAAACGGGCGCAGATAATCCAGTAGCGTCTCGGCATCAGGCGGGGCCTGCACCAAGGCGGTGAGCGCCGCATCGGCGGCGGGAACGGGGATGTGGGCCATCGCGGCCAGGCGGCGAATCGTCGGCAGTGACAATGACCCATCTAGGTGACAGTGTAGTTCGATTTTGGCGAGGTGGTGATACAATGTATCCATGGGGGTTCCCTCCAATCAAAATGAGTGTAACACATTCTAAAGGAGTGCTAGTATGCGGATGGTAGACTTGATCGCCAAAAAGCGCGATCATCAGGCCTTAACGACCGGCGAGATTCAGTGGCTGATCCAGCAATATGTTGCCGAAGAAGTGCCGGATTATCAGATGAGCGCGATGCTCATGGCGATTTATTTCAACGGGATGACCGATGCGGAGCAAAGCGCGCTCGCCCAGGCGATGCTGGCCTCAGGTGAACGTCTCGATCTGAGCGCGATTCCCGGCATCAAGGTGGACAAGCATTCCACCGGTGGGGTCGGCGACAAGCTGACCTTGCCGCTGTTGCCGCTGATGGCGAGCCTCGGGGTGCCGGTGCCGATGATCTCCGGTCGCGGGCTCGGGTTCACCGGCGGGACGCTGGACAAGTTGGAAAGTATCCCGGGCTTCAACGTGAATCTGACCACCGACCAGTTCATCGCGCAGGTCAAGACGATTCACCAGGCGATCACCGCCGCGTCTGCGAACCTGGCCCCGGCGGACAAGCGCCTGTACGCTTTGCGCGATGTGACCGGCACGGTGGCGTCTAGGCCGCTGATCGCCAGTTCGATCATGGCCAAGAAGCTGGCCTCTGGCACCGACGCGTTGGTGTTTGATGTCAAAAGCGGCAACGGTGCGTTCATGACCACGGATGATGAGGCCGAAGCCTTGGCGCAGGCGTTGTTGGCGATCGCCAAAGATGCTGGCGTGAAGGCTGTGGCGATGATCACCGACATGAATCAGCCTCTCGGCATCACGATCGGCAATAGCCTCGAAGTCGCGGAAAGCATCGCAGTGCTCAAGGGCCGTGGGCCCAAAGACGTTCACGCCTTATTGGTGGCCCAGGCTGGGCAGATGCTTGTACTCGGTGGCCGCGCCCAGACGCTTGAAGTCGCCCAAGGCATGGCCGAAGATGCCTTGCGCGATGGCCGCGCGCTGCGGGCGTTCAAGCAGCTGATCACCGCTCAAGGTGGCGACGCGCGGGTGGTCGATGATCCTCGCCAGCTCCCGCGCGCAACGGCTAAGTTTGCCATCAAGGCGACCGCATCGGGTTATGTTGGCCGTATCGACACGCGCGCGTTAGGGGTGGCGGTCATGCAACTCGGCGGCGGCCGGGCGACGCAGGCATCTGCGCTCGATTTGACTGCGGGGTTGGTGCTACATAAGAAGCTCGGCACGCCGGTGACCGCCGGGGAGACGCTGGCCGTCGCTTACGGGAGCACGGTTGACCCGCAGACCGTCGGCCAGGCCGTCCTTGAAGCCTACCAGATTCAGGCGACTCTACCAACGATGCCGAAGCTGATCCACCAGATTTTTCACTGATTTTGATGCGTTCAGAGACTGATGCGGGAGGCTGGGCGTGAAGGCCAAGGCGTTCACGCGTCATTAAGGAGAAAATATGCGATATCGACAAAATATTTCGATCCGGCGCTTTGCGAAGCGCGACCTTGAAGCATTTGCGCAGACCGTGCGGCCCCAGATCACCGGCAAGGCGCTGAACCTGGCCATCATCACGGACACGCATGATCGCACGCAGCTTAGCCGGACGTTTTACGGGCCGAACGGCTATTGGCACGTCCGCGAACAGCATTGGTTGTGTGGTGAGCTGCCGATCGACTGGCGCGTCCATCTCGGGGATATGGTCGATGGCTCGGAGCCTTCGGTGTTGACGATGTGGCGGTTGCGCAACATCGTCAGCGACTATCAGGCGGGGGATTGGCCGTTCGTGATCGCCCGTGGCAATCACGACGACAACGACAAGTTCGCCGAGCGTAACCGTCGCTTTGCCGGCAGCTTCCATCCTTGGGTCTATCATGACTTGGTCTGGGAGAAGATGGCTCAACAAGTAGGCGGGCCGAGTGTCTCGCGCCACGGCCTGAGCGTTTTTGACCACGGCAACATTCGCGTGATCACCTTGAACACGTCTGACGTGCCGGTGCGGTGGGTGGCCGGACGGAAAAATTATGACCTCAAGAAGACGCTGGCCGTGACTGCCGATCAGCTGCAAGAGCTTGCCGATGCCTTGGCCGGCGCCGGCGATCGCGACGTGTTGATCATGGCCCACGCCCCGGCGATGACGCGGCCGAACAAGCCTGGGCTGCGCTTCAACGGTAGCCAGTTGCATGAGCTGTTGCGGGCGTTCAACGCGCATCTGAGCGGCACGCTGGACTGCGGCAGCCATCCCGACTTCGGCGGGCAAGTCGCGTTTGATTTTAGCCGTGGCCACAGCCAGATCATCGCTTATGTGGCCGGCCACTGGCACGTCGAAGAAGACTTCAGCGTCAACGGCCTGCACTACACGCTGCTCAATAACAGCGCCTTGATGGGCTGGACGCATGGGTTGACGACGCGCTACAACCGGCGCTGGCACCGGCGCCTCAACCAAGCCAGCGAGTACGCCGGGTACGTGCTGAGCGTCGACACGGCGGCGCGGCGCTTGCGGCTTTTCGGCTACGGGGCCGCGACTCCCAAGCGCGTCTTCGCCTACTGAGCGAAAAAAGCGATTCCGCCTGCGGTCAGCTTGTGACCTGGTGCGGGGTCGCTGTTTTTTGTCAGTGTTATTCTGGCCGGCGATCGGACAAATTGGGGCCGTGATGCGCTCCCGAAAAAATAACAAGATAATTCCGAGGAAGCGCTTGCGAGATGGCCGTATCCATGCTATACTTTAGTCAGAGTTAAGGAAGGGTTAGCGACAGAAGGATCTTTAATAAACCGGCTCGAAAGTGCAACATGCAGTTCAACACACCGTAACAATCTTCACCCTGTTGAGTAGCTTGCAGGTGCCAGAATCCGATGATAATCAGTATTGTCGTCCGTTGTTCAGACAGAAATTTCCAGAGCTTGAAGGTTTACAAGTTTTAGAAACCGGTGATGTCCGTTGTCATTCGGAGCTACGAAGCGATTAGAGCAAGGTACAGTTATACTGTGCCACCACCAGAGTACCTGTAGTCAGAAACCGTATCCTGAATAACACATGGAGGCGCGAGTCTAATAACAAGACTTTACGATCCAAGCGGAACGATGAGTTCTTGAATAGATGTTTATCGGGTGCGTCTTAACCACCATACCTTGCCAGGTTATATGGCAACATCAAGTACGTTGTAACTCATTGAACCGTACAAGTGAATAA
>CAKQZO010000099.1 GCA_934293835.1 uncultured Lacticaseibacillus sp.
CCGGCTGAAGGTCGGCGGTCGCAAGCCGGCCGGGGATCGCCTGGTTGTAGATGGCGACGATCGCTGGAAGCTGGGCGTGCGTCGCGTAGCTGAATGTGGTTGACATGAAATTCCTCCGTGAAACGTTGTTGGGTTCAGCATACAACACAAGCGCGGTGGCGGCCAGGGCGGGTTGTGCTCATGAAAAGATTGGTGCATAGTAGAATATTGGCGTTCATTCTAAAGTCACTCTGGAGGCGGGTTACCTCCGGGGCTATAGAGGCGCTTAGTATGGATTGAGAAGAGGAAGTTTTTGTGTCCAAGAAAAATGTATTGATTGTCACTGCCGCATTGATGCTTTCTAACGCGATGAGTGGCCTAGACAATACGATTGTCAACACGGCCTTGCCGGCGATCATCGCCGATCTGCACGGCCTGGAGTTGATGGGGTGGATCGTCGCCATTTTCCTGTTGGGAACGGCAGTATCGACCCCGTTATGGAGCAAGCTGGGAGAGCGACTGGGCAACCGGCGGGCGTATCAGTACGCCGCGCTTTTGTTCGTTGTCGGGAGCTTCTTGCAGGGCATGGCACCGTCGATGGTGATGTTGATCGTCTCGCGGGCAATCGCCGGAATCGGCAACGGCGGCATGATCTCGTTGCCATACATCATCTACGCCCAGCTTTATCATAATCCGCGCAAAAGGATGCAGGTGCTCGGGATGGTGTCGGCGAGTTATTCGACGGCAACGATCATCGGCCCCTTAGTCGGCGGGGCAATCGTTGACACTTGGACATGGCACTGGGTCTTCTATCTGAACGTACCGATTGGCTTGGTATCGGCGCTACTCGTGCAACTGCTCTTCAAAGAGGTACGCAAGCAGCCGCGAGAGGCCCCGGTCGATTACGTGGGGGCAACGCTGTTGACGGTGGGACTAGTCAGCTTGCTTGCAGGCATCGAGATGATCGGGGCCGCCAGCGGCTGGGTGTTGGTCGGGCTGTTTGCGTTCGCCGTGCTGGCGTTAGGCTTGTTGGCGAAGGTCGAACGCCAGGCAGCCGATCCGATCATCCCCGGACGGTTGTTCAAAAACCGGGCGCTCGTGATCGACTTTGCCTTGTTCGCGATCGTTTGGGGGGCTGCGATGGGCTTCGTCGTGTACGCCCCGATGTGGGTGCAGGCCATGCTCGGCGTGTCGGCCCTGGTCGGTGGCTGTACGCAAATTCCCGGGTCGTTCACCAACTTCTTGGGGTCGGGATCGACGGCCTCACTGCGTCGGCGGTTGAGTCCGCAACAGGTCATCTTAGTGGGCATCGTGGCGTTGTCGCTGACGTTTGTCATGATGGTGTTGGTGAACGCACACGCGCCTTATTGGACGGTGATGCTCGCTGGTGCCTGTCAAGGGTTTGGTAACGGGATGCTGTTTTCAGAACTCCAAGTCAAGGTGCAAACCGACGCGGACACCCGCGATGTCCCGGTGGCGACAAGTTTCAGCTTTTTGATTCGGATGCTGTCGCAGACGATGACCGCGGCAATTTTCGCGATCCTGATGAATAACGCCTTGCGCGCAGGCGTTGCCGGCAGCCACGGCCGAATCACGATGACCATGATGAACAAGCTTTCTAACGCGCAAAGCAATCAGAGTTTGCCTCAGGTGCTATTGCCGAAGATGCGCGGAATCATGTTCGTCGGGCTACATCACATCATGTGGCTGGGGCTGGCGTTGATGCTGGCGGCCTTGGCGGTGAACTTGTACGCCTTGCGCCTAGAGACGCGCCAGCGCCACGTGTAGTGAATAGTCGCAAATCAGTAAATTTTTTATGGCAATTTATTAATTTGTTGTGTATAATGACGTTGCGAACACATCTGAAAAAACTGCTCAAGTTCGGATTACTCCGAGCATACGACCCGCACATGAGAGAGACATGTTCGGGTCGTTTTGTTTTTTGATCTGTTGGCTGGGGGAATACGGGCGTGCAACCGTGAAAATAATTTTGGAGGTGGGCGTATGTACACCGTTTTTGCACAACCTAAATATTTGATGACTGAAGCCTATGGCCAACCTGTTGGCTATGAACTGTTCATTCGGCAGTGGAACAACGGTCGTTGGGAGCTACCGGACCCGTTCACCGGAATCGGCGTGTTGACGCTGAACAATCTGTTGCGGCAGACGATCGCGCAGATGCCGGCGGGTATCAAGCTCTTATCATTCAACCTGGAGCAGGCCCAGTTCGTCGACCCGGCGTTCACCGCGATGATTGCCAGCGTCCAGCGGCACACAGACATCACCTTGTACACCGAATTGACCGAGCGTATCGGCGAAGGGGTCACTGCCGGCCAATTGCTGTCTGCGGCCAAGCGCTTTGCCACCTGTGGGCTGGCCGTCTGCATCGACGACGTGGGGACGGGTCAGAACTCGCCAGCGTTGGTGATGTTGTTGAACGATTACATCACAGAGTATAAGTTTGCGTTCCAGAATTTCCGGCCGGTGGCTTCGGTCAACGAGCTGGCCCCGCAACTAAAGTTCTGGACGGAATTAGCGCAACGGCAAAATAAAATGCTGGTTTGGGAAGGCATCGAGTCGAGCGTCGAACTCGCGTTATTGACCGCGCGCTACCCAGGCGACCTGCTTCAAGGCTATCTCTTCGGGCATCCAGCCCGCCTGGATAAGGTGTTGTATGAGCCTTATGCGGTGAGCGGTAACTAGGTGCGAGTCACTATCGATAAAATTTTTTCTAATTAGATTGTGCTAATGCTAAACGTCGGTTATAATGATATTTGTAAACAGATAGCGTTGTCGAGGCAGACGGCGTAGACGATAGTAACCTGCTCAAGTTCGAGAAATCGAGCATACGACCCGCACATGAGAGAGACATGTTCGGGTCGTTTTTAGTTAAAACGGGTAGCTTTAGGAGGCATGGGGATGTTCCGATTCTTTGGACAACCAAAATTTGATTTAGATCCGAACCATCATGAGCCGATTGGCTATGAATTATTCATCCGCGAATGGCGCGAGGACCGGTGGGTATTACCGGAAGACTTCAGTAAACTATCGGCGCCGATTATCGAGCGGTTGATGGATCAAATTGTTGCGGTGATGCCGCCGAGCGTTGTCATGCTGTCGTTCAATCTGGAGCAAGACCAGTTCGTCAATCCTGAGTACATGGCGATGGTGTTGCGCGTCGAAGCTAAGACCAAGATTCGCCTGTTTATCGAGCTGACGGAGCGGATCGCTCGCGGCGTGACAGAAGATCAATTGGTGGCCGCCGCCAAGCGCTATGCCGATGCGGGTTTATTAGTGTGCGTCGACGATGTGGGTACTGGCCAAAACACGCCGCAGATGGTGTTGAAGATGGACGGTACCGTCGCCGAATACAAGTTCGCCCTGCAGAATTTTCGGCCTTTTACGAGCATCGATGCCATCAAACCGGAGCTCGATTACTGGTATCATCTGGCACGCACCCAAGACAAGCTGTTGGCGATCGAAGGCCTAGAAACCGAAGCCGAGCTCGAACGGGTGCGCAAGGAATATCCTTGTGATGTCATTCAAGGTTATCTCCTCGGCAAGCCGGCGCTGTTGGAAGCCTAAACGAGGAGTTTAGCAATCAATCGAATAAAGTGCTAATTTAGTTGCGCCACAATCTGCGAAAAGGACTATAATGTCTTTGTAAGCAAGAAAAATATGTGGAGGTAATTGAATAATGGCAGCAGTAGTTGAGAAGACATTAGTGTTGGATGAGCCTATGAACGCGGTATTCGATTGGAGCGACAGCGAGACGCCTGTGCGCGACGCCTTATGGAACTTCTACATGGAGCAAAACGCCAAGGACACGATCAAGACCGAAGAACAGATGAAGCCGTTGCTCGACCAGTCCGATGACGAGGTTAAGGCTTTGGCCGAGAAGTTGTTGAAGAAGTAGCTGACAGCAGTCAGTTGATTCGCTAACATGATAAGAAATTAAAGCGCTATTGGGTTGTGACGTCGTCGGGCGCACAACTTAGGCATCCACACTACGATCGTAGGCACGGCGGTTTCCGCCGGAAGATCGTAGTGTGGGTGCCTTTTGCTATGAAAAGGGGAATTGATCATGTTAGCTGTTTATCTACGAGGGGTATTGATTTCGATTGCGCTGGTGAGTTCGATCGGGATGCAGAACCTCTTTGTCTTCAACTCGGCTATGGCCAATCGCTTGCGGCGGGCCATGTTGATTGCGAGCTTTGTGTGGCTGGCCGACACGACGCTGACCGTGGTGGCCTTCTTGGGGATGGGTGCGCTGATCGAGCGCTTCGCGTGGCTAAAGCTGTTGATTCTACTCGTCGGTGGCGGCATCGTCGTGTGGATGGGAATCGGTATTATCCGCAGCGCGAATGCGACGACGCTAGCTGGTGAGACTAAATCATTACCGCTCAAGGAAGCTTGGCTGGCCGCGTGGGCGGTCGCGTTTGCGAATCCGCAGGCGATCATCGACACCAGCGTTTCTTTCGGGGCGATGCGTAGCACACTGGCCAATGGCGAAGTCTTACCATTTCTGCTCGGCGTTTTGACAAGCACCGCACTATGGTTCTTCGGCGTGACCCTGATCATCGGCGTCCTCAAGAATCGGCTCCCGAAGCGGTTTATGCTATGGCTGAATCTGATTTCCGGCGCAATCGTGGTCATCTACGGCGCAACGCTGGTGTGGCACGCGCTGACCTTGGTGATGACGCTGCTGTAGGCTTAGGAATATCAAAAAGTGGTTTGGGTACACGTTACATCACTGGCATATTTGGGCACATAAAAGGAGCCGTGACGTGGGTCACAGCCCCAAAATGATTTTGGACGTACTTAGTAAAACGATGGCCGATCGCCATCGGTGCCGGGTTGGTCGACGCCTAAAGAGGCGCGGATGTGTTGACTGGGGTCGTTGATGAGGCGTACCACTAAATCGGCGACGCTCTTGCGGGAGACTTCAGTACCTTTAAAGGCTTCCCCTTTTTCAGTGGTTTCGTAGTTGACCACGTTCTTGTTCGACAACCATGCCGGGCGGATGATGGTGTAATCCAGGTCGGAAGTCTCGATCACCTTGGCCGCGGCACTGTAGGTTTCAAGGTAGCCACCGTCTAACATTTGGTGGTTCCATTGACCATATTTGCCTGGGACCTCATCATAGATCCCAAGCGTTGAAATCCAGATGAGACGCGCGACCTTCGCGTGTTGCATCGCCGTGACCACGCTTTGAGCCTGCGCTTCGATCTTGGCGTTGCCAAGGTTTGCGTAAACGATATCGACCCCTTGCAAGGCGCGCTCAAGCGCTTGAGTGTCCAGCACGTCGCCGTCGATCACGGTTTCGCGCTTTGTGTCTTGCACGTCAAGTCGCTGGGCATTTCTGAGGAACAAGACGAGATCATGAGGGGTTGCCTCTAACAACTGGGCCGTCGCAAGCCGGGCAATCTGGCCGTGCGCGCCGAGAATCAATACTTTTGCCATGTGTTTCCCTTCCTTTCAACATTCAGTATAGGCGGAGTTGAGCCAATAAAAAACGGACAGCTCACAGTGTCTGTCCGTTCATGACGGTTAATTTGCGTGCCCGCAACAAGAAGCCGTTGATGCCGTCTTGGAAGTAGGCCTGAAGATAAGCGGTCTCTTGTGCGACTGAATCCGGCTTAGGTGCCAGCACCCAGTTCTTGATGCCGGCAAGCAACGCGTCGCCGAGCATCGTCTTCAGGAATTGGCAATAGGTGGTGTCGATGATGACCTGTTCGGCTGCCCCCATCGTCTTGAAGATGTCTTGCACCATCGTTTGGAGGTGGTGTTGAATGACTTGCTCAGGGGCGTTTTGCTCGTCGATCGTGAGCACTCGCCGGTAAAAGGCGCGGTTGGTGCCGAAGTAGGCGACGATGCTGGCGACGGTCTGTGGCCAATATTGATAATGGCCGCAGTAATGCGCGGCCTGGGCGACTTCGGTGGCGTAGATCTCGCCGAGAATGTCGTATTTGTCGCGAAAATAATCATAGAACGTTTGGCGACGTAATCCCGCCAGGCGCATGATCGTGGTGACGTTGATGCTTGAGAAGGGTTGGCTGATGACCAGTTGCTTCGTCGCGTCTTTGATCTTAGTTTTTGTATCCATCGCACACCTCCGCCTACATCTTAAACGGCCACGCACGGACTTGCAAGATTGTGTTTCTAAGGGCAACGCCGTATCATGTAACCACTGACGTTGACAAGGAGGCATCTTTTTGGCTTTGGCAGATTTACAATTCAAGTGCAACACTTTATGAACACAAAGAAACCCATGACGGGTACAATGTTTAACGACCAAGA
>CAKQZO010000100.1 GCA_934293835.1 uncultured Lacticaseibacillus sp.
CTGCACAATTTTCTTCTGCCGATCAACGGCATGGGTCTCACTCATGTTCTTCTACCTCGAATCCTGCCTCTGCCAGTGCCGTCGTCAAGTCTGCCACCGCAATGTGCTTCATCTTCGCACCTTTGGCCAGCGTCATGAACCGCCCAACGGTGTTCAAAAGCTTCGGGTCGGTCACACCATCTAGGCCCATCGCCACCATCACTGATACGATTTCTGGATGCTGATTGACCAGATCCCGCACGGGGGTCTCAAGTGAAATTGTTGTCATGCGTCCACTTCCTTTTGGGTCGATGCGCCGCGCACACCGAATTCTAATCTAGGCCTCATTATACCATGTGACGATAATAATTCAGTAGAATCATTGTGCACAGATGTGGTAATTCTTGTTGCATGCGCATCTGGTACCGATCCCTTTACGTGACTTTCCCCACTAGTGGGTGTACATTAAAGCCGAGACCGTACCAACTCAACCTGAAGGAGTGATGCTTCATGCATGAAATTCCAGAAACCATGGCGCAAGCCGAGGCCCTCGCGACCAAGCTCGCTTGGCCACTCGACAAAGTCATTCAACGCGGCATCCAGAACTGGGCGCAACAACTCTTGGACGAAGGTGTTGAAGGCGGCTATCTGACCGCCAAGCTCGAAGCCGACGGCCTGCACGTCTTCGATATCAACAACCAACCGCTGCTGACGGTCGCCACACTCACCAGCGACGCGCTGGTGACCCGCTTCAAAACCGAATCTCACGCCACCTTGTTGGCGGTGCAAACCAAGATCCGGGAACTGTTCGATACCAACCAGCTACATTAAGCAAAAGCCCGCCGGCGATGGTCACTGGCGGGCTTTTTGGATGCTAGGGAGAAGCGTGGAGAACACGAAAGACTGCCTTAGAACGGACAGCCCCTTGTGAGAAGCAACCTCGGCTTCAAGCGCGAGGAATCACCCTGTATACGTGGGGAACACTGGCTTCCATCGTCCGCCTCAAAGTCATACGGAGAATCACCCCCGCATATGCGGGGAACATGTCCCAGCTTCGTAGCCTTGAAACCAGATGTGGGAATCACCCCCGCATACGCGGGGAACACATGCTCGAAGCACTGGCTACCGAAATTGGCTGGGAATCACCCCCGCATACGCGGGGAACACCAAGAGCCGCCCTTTAGCCGCATCGGCGAGATGGAATCACCCCCGCATACGCGGGGAACACATGCTCGGCACCCTTATTGAGTAGCTTTAGTAAGAATCACCCCCGCATACGCGGGGAACACTGGTGGAGTTATCGCCAGAGGCGCGGGCTGTTGGAATCACCCCCGCATACGCGGGGAACACGTGCTGAGCATCTTGGCGGACGTGATCGCGGTAGAATCACCCCCGCATACGCGGGGAACACGCCGGCGATGAAGCCGTGGACGCCGACCAGATAGAATCACCCCCGCATACGCGGGGAACACGCTGAGCTTCGTAGTTCTTAGCCTGGCTAGACAGAATCACCCCCGCATACGCGGGGAACACTAAAAGATTCCAATGATACCGGGGATCGTCATTTTACAATCACAACGTTTTGATCACTTTGTTCGCCAACTGTAGCGTGGCCTCAGCGTCGGACAATGCATTATGCGGATGGTTATTGCTTATATCGTAAGCTGACAGAACAGTGCCCAATTTATAGTTGTCTAAAAACGGATTGGCCTTTTTCACCCTAGGCATCAGGTCAATCAGCTTGTTCTGCCACTCTGACATCGCTAGTTGCTGCTGTGCCCGTGCGATAAAGGCCATATCAAAGTGCAAATTGTAACCGACCACTGGCAATAATCCAATGAAGCCGGCCACCTCCGCCAGGCCCACCTCGAGTGCGACACCTTCAGTCTCCAGTTGCCGATTGGTCAACCCAGTAAGGTCAGTAATCTCTTGAGACACTGTCGCCGACGTCTGCAAAAGCCGATAAAATGAGTCCGTCTGCCCGTTCGCCTCTTGCTTCACCGCACCGATGGCAATGATGCTGTCTCGAGTCGCATCCGTTCCCGTTGTCTCCAGATCGATCGCGGCAATCGCCGCCTTGCTCGCCGGTTCTTCATTGTGATGCTGCTGTGGGTTTATGAATCGGCGTGCCTGACGATGCTTGGCAGCATTGCTGAATCCCGAAGCCACATCACGATTGGCCACATGAACACGCATCATCAACGGTAAGCCATCATAATCGACGACAACATGATCAGCTCTAGTGGTCTTAAATTGGTAGCCTAGCTCATTGTTAGCGTTGAACACCATCGTGGCCTCACCGTTGCCGATATTTTCAAGGATGCGCGTCCACAACAAATCACGAATTCGTGCACTAACGTTTCCCACAAAGACCCCAGTTTGAATCTCCGAATACCATTTAGTCAGATCCCCGCGCAATTTATTCGGCACCTTGGACAACGTGATCACAATCAAGCGCGACCACCTTCCTTGTTTTCATGATACGCAACCCCGAATTTTTGCAACCCGGCTTTGTCATCCCACAGGTTGATCACATCAACCGCTTCCTCGGCGTCATCGTTATCTCGCAACAGCGCTTTAAGGTCCTTGACCATGCGTACGAGCAACTTGCCATCAGCAAAAGCATCGCGCATCGCTTTACGCGCCAACGCTCCAATATCTGCATCAGGCTCGGCGTCGCGCACCACGTCGAAGGCAATCGGAATGCTGAACTCCGCCTTGTACAAATCTGCAAAATCATAGACGAATGCCAAGTCGTGGCCGGTGTGCACAAATCCCAGGCCAGGCGAGACGCCAAGCGCAGCGATGACGCTGTAGCTTAAACCATACAGAGCTTGATGCGCCGCAGAAAGGGCCTGATTAATCGGCGACCCAGCGGCGTAGTCATCTGGATCGTAAGTCCGTTTATCCCAGGTGACTCCGGTGCGCTTAGACTCGTCCAAATACACACGGCGCACACGCGCCCCTTCTTTGCCTCGTAGTGCCTGCATGGATAATCCGGACACGTCTTGATCGGGAAAACGCATCTGATACATCTGCCGAGCCACCGCAACTCTGGTGCGTGTGTTTGAAACCAATCGCGCCTGAGCTTCTAATAGATGAGCACGGTGATTCAGCGCACGACCATGGGCATACTGACGCACCCCGCGTTCGCCGACCCAGATCACACTCATCCCGCAATCCCCCATCAACTCCATTGCCCGATGCGTCACATCAACTCCAGGCCCTAACATCAAAACGCCAATCAACGCGGCCGGCACTCGGACGATGCCTTGATCGGCATACACCTCGATCGCGCTGTCGAGACGCTTGATCTGCGCGTGTTCGAGGTACAAGAAAGTCACCCGATCCGCGACTCGCGATAACTCAGACAAAGCTGGCTTCTTCGCCCCTGCATTGCCCGCGGTCATTGATTCACCAGCGGAATGACCGTCAAAAGTCCCATACCATAGGCTTTTTCACGGCCAATGCCTTGCGTCAGAGTCTGCTTGAACAAAGTCAAGTCCGTCACTTTCAAAATCCCTTCAAACGACACGCGACTCAGACGCACCGCCTTGTTACCACGATGCCGCAACAGCGGATGATCGCGACTGACGACATCAAACGCCAAATTATCGCCGTCCGGTTGACGCGCGATCTCAAAGCCCGCTTTATCTGCCCGCGCCACTAACCATTGTGCCTGCTGAGTAACCGTCACGTGGGGATAGACTCGCCCACGCGCCTCCCCCGGCTGTGCGACCGATCTCGTCGGGTTCGCGGTCAGGCGAAAGCGCATGAAAGCGCCGGACGCCAGCTGGTGCAGGAACGGATCATAGTCTTTGGTTTGCGCCAGGTTTGGATCACCATACCGCCCCAAAACCGTCAGATCCGGCTTGTCCGCACTCAACACCAACATGAATAGCCGCTCACCGAGCTGATCCAGCCGCCACAGATGGCGCGGGCGCTCATCTGCCGGCTTCGTCCATGAAAAGCTTTCTTCAACTAAGTGGTGATACGCACCCAGATGCGTCAGAGATTTGGTCCGCTGACGGTTGGCGAGATCAATCTCAACTCTTGATAAATACATGACTGTCTCCTCCTACAAATTCGCCCAAATATCATGCTCCGTTTGCATCGCCGAATTATCGAAGGTGACACTCGCATGCTTGACCGTGCGAAAACTAAAACGCCGATCGCGCTGGTCAAACGATTCGACGCGATCTTTGGCCACTCGAACCGCTGCTTCGGCCTTCGGCAATAGGTGCGCATCGGCGTACACATCGACACGCACCTCCGCTTTGCCTGCCAGACGGTGCTGGTACCAGTCGGCGGCCTGCCAGGGCAAATCGTGTAATGCCTCGATGGGATCACGATCAACGAAGGTTTCACACTTGAGCACCCCGGCCGGAACATTCGCACGACGGCCCAAAAAAAGCTGAAACCGGGGATGCTTCAAGGCCGCGGCCAAGCTGGCGATCAATTCATCATCATCGCTACCGACAGCGGCCACAAACACCGCGTCTTGCAACAGGTCGCGGTAGCTGAGTTTACGCGTCCCTTTTTTCCACTCAATCGTCTGAAACTCCGTCAGCACACGCCCTGGCTGATCAATGCGCACCGCGAAGGCCAACTCGTTCAACGCAGCAATTCTCGGATCCGCCCGTCGATATCCCAGCGCGGCCGCCAACATCCCGACCACCGCACTTTTAGACGGATAATCACCACTGGTACGCCGCGCAAAAGTCGCCTCGTTCCCATACGATTGTAACGGTCCTGCTAATCTAATCGTCAGCGTTTTCATCTTGGGTCACCTTGTCCAAAGTTGCCTTAACCTGAGCCAACAGGTCGGCCACATTTTTTGCACGATTGTCGGTTTCCGTCTCATATGGAGACAGCGTCACGCTCAACAACGGGGCATCAACGAACTGAGTGGCCACTTCAGCCGCCTTTTCGAGTTGGGCGATCGACTTGGCCACGTAGCCGTCAGTCCCTGCATGGATCGGCTTTTCGAACGCAGACACGAGGTTCACAGGCGTATCGTCACGCAGCGTCACCATGACGAAATTCGGTAACGTCTTGTTGGCGAAGGTGTTCTGTTTGCCTGTAGGCATCGACAACAAGAAACTCTTGATGAACCGCAATGCGCCTTCGACTGCCACGTCTTCGCCTAGATTGTGGGCGAGTTCGTGCATATTCACGTTGGCATATCGATACAGCGTCGACGAGTTGTATTCGATCGTCCCCAGCATCGCTGCACCGGTGGTATCTTCAGGCTGCTCATCGTCTAAGGCGGTGTAATAATCGAATTCTGGTGTGATCTCATGTGTCGAAACGGCGTGGGCAACTTGCGCAGCGGCATCGACGTTCAGCTCTGGATCATCGGCCACCATCCGCCCGAACAGCGCCGTATCCAGAGATTGGTTGCCTTTGAAGACCTTCTTCAATTCCTTCTTATCATAGTCCTCATGAGCCAATGCATACTGGGCGAGCTTCTCCACCTGTCCTTGGCTGATCAGAACCAAAGCCTTGGTCTGGTTCGTCTTCTTGTCTGGCTTGATGCCAGCGGTTTCGAGTAGCGCCAAGGCCTTGGCCTGGGCGTCAGCATCATTTAACGTGGCATCTTGTTTCTGCAGCTCAGCCGCTAACAGCTGAGGAACGGCCTTGGTTCGGATTCCTGCCGGTAAGTCGCCTTGATCTTGGTTGAACATCAGGCGCATCGCGCGCTTCCAACTCTGCGACGAGACCCGCGCACGCGTCACGCCACCGTAGATCGCCGTCTTGGGTGAGCCAGCATCATCGCGATTGATATTAGAAGAAGGAACAGTTTGTAAAACGTTGATGTCCAGATACAGGTTAGTTGTCATGATTCGTCTTCCCTTCGGTTGAGGTTAATTGTTCGCTTTGATAGTAGTAATCTTGCGTCCAGAGAAACCGGACGCGCCCCGCAGCTTCATAGCCAAACTGGAACTGATACAACTCTTGGCCCAGGCGTGCATAGTCGACTGGCAGCCGGCTACTGCGCAAACTGCTGACAAGGTGGTTCAAAGAATTGGTGAGGGCGTCTAATCGAGTCGTCGCCAAGGCCTGTTCCACCCGCCGATCGATGTTGCTGCGATTCTGAGCATCCCCGTTTAGCCGCGCCAGAGCGGCAAACAGCGTGAGCCCCGATGCGGCCGGATCCGCATCAGCATGCGCACGCCGTTGCGGCGCTGGGGCGTACACTAGCCAATCGTTGCCTTGTTGCTGCAAGGCATAGAGCCTCAGCGC
>CAKQZO010000101.1 GCA_934293835.1 uncultured Lacticaseibacillus sp.
GAGCTGCTGGGCGTTGGAGTCTGCCTTGGCAATCGTGAGCAGGTCGCCTGTGAGTTGCCTTAGGCGCTTGGTTTCACTCAGGCTGGTGGCGATCGCTTCGGTTTGATCGATGATCTTCGCGTTAGGCTTGGTCAGCATGGCTTCTTGTTGGCTTTGGATGACCGCCAGTGGCGCCCGCAACTCGTGCGCGGCATCGGCCACGAAGTCTTGTTGGTGTTGCCACGCCACGATGATCGGGCGAAGCGAACGGTTCGATAACCAATAGGCCAGCGCCAAGGCGAGTAGCCAGAACACGACCATCGTCAAGATCAGCGCCTGGCGGAAAGTTTTGAGTGCAAACACCTGGGAGTCGATGTTTTGGACGACCATCACGTACTTGCCGGCGTATGCGGCATTGGCGTTGGTGCGGCGCACCTTCAACAACAGCGTGCGGAAGGTGCCGCTGGTGGTGGTGAGGGTGCGCATCTGGTTGAGATTGCGCTTATTTAGCTTGAGGTATTGCAGGTAATGGTAAGCATCCATCCCGATCTGGGCTTGGTTAGCGATCTTGCCTTGCTTGTTGAAGACGATGATCGTGGTGCGAAAAGGGCTCGGCTCGTTGCTTTGCGGCTTGCCGGCACGCATCGGCCGGCCGAGGTTGGTATCGCCTTTGGCGGTGAGCATCTTCTGTTTTTGTTGTGTCAGCGTCTGATCGATGTCGCGGTAAACGGAGTGTTCGTACATGACAAAGACGATCAGGCCTAAGGCAATGAATAGGCCGGCGAAGCTGAGGAGTTGGGTGATGAACAGCCGGTGGCGTTGGTGTTCGATCGCGGGATCGTTGTTCAATTAATCTGCCTCACTTTGTAGAATATAACCGACACTGCGGATCGTGTGAATCATCTCGGCTGCCGGGGTTTGGCGGAGCTTCTTGCGCAGGTTAGACATGTAGACTTCGACGACCGAAATCGCGGTGTCGGAATCGAATCCCCACAGGCGATCGAAAATCTGATCTTTGGTGATGATCGTGTCGGCGTTTTGCAACAGGTAAACCAATAGATCGTATTCTTTGCCGTTGAGGGTGATGTCGTCGTGAGCGACGGTGACACTGTGGCTGGCGAGATCGACGGTGATCGCGCCGCAAGTCAAGATGTTATCGGTGGAGAGCTTGCCGGTGCGCTTCAACAGCGCGCGCAGCCGCATGATCAACTCTTCGCGGTGAAACGGCTTGGTTAAGTAATCGTCGCCGCCGAGGGTGAAACCGCAGAGCTTATCCGCCAAGGCGTCTTTGGCCGTTAGGATCAACACCGGCGTTTGGACCCCAGCGCCGCGGATGCTTTTGAGCAGGTCGAAGCCATTCATCTCCGGAAGCATGATATCGAGCACCATGGCGTCGAAGATATCTTGGCCAGCGAGGAATTCGCCATCGCTGCCGGTCAGCGCCGCGGTGGGCTCGGCGAATTCGCGAATGAAGTCACAGATGCTTTGGTTTAAGTTAGGGTCGTCTTCAACGACTAAGATCTTTGGTTTATTTGACAACGCGTTGCCCTCTTTTCTAATCCTTATCGTAATCGCTCAAGCCTAAAAGTACCTTAAACGGCGCTTGCAAGTCGACCAGTTTGACGTAGAATGAGAATTAAACGATGGTAATGGGAGATGAGACGATGGAACCGACAGAATCAATCACGCGCGCCCAGAAAAAAGAAGGCGCTAACCGGTTACTTGAACATGGCTTTATCACCGAGCGTGACGAGCCGGCGATGATGGACAAAGATTGGGCTGATGACTTCTTGGTGCAGGTCAATGATGAACTGCGTCTGCGCAGCCTGACGAAGCGGGCGGTGTTGCAGAAGTTCAATTATTACATGGGCGACGGCGTGATCATCTACGACCCAGAAGTGATCAACGAAGTCGATGCGAAGCGCAAACTCCGCTACGCGCTAGGCTTCCACAAATAACACCGACTTGCCAGTGCTGTGGCCGGCTTCCAAAGTTTGCGTTGCGGCAACTAGGTTGTCAAGCGTGAGCGGGGCTTCGGCGGTGACGCTGGCGGTGAGTTTGCCGCCGGCGTACAGCGTCACGATGCGGTCGAGGATGGCGCGGGTCGATTTGAAAGCCACGCCGTAATCGGATTTGGTGAACATGTATTCTTGATCGAAGCTGGCGCTCTTAGGCTTTAATCCCGCCAGCTCAAGTGGCTTGGTCGGCGTGACGATCGTGACGATGTGGCCAAGCGGCGCGATCAGCTTGGTGGCGGCTTCGAGATAAGGCTCTGGCGCATACAGGATCGCGATGCCATCGACCAGGCGCATGATGGCTTGTTGCCAGTGCTCGTGATAGTCCAGCGGCGTGTCGACGCCGTGTTCGCGCAGCCAGTCGAAGTGCGGCTTGCTTGCGGTGGCGATGACGGTCAGCCCGGCCCAATGGGCGAGTTGGGTCAACATCGAGCCCACGCCGCCAGCGCCGTTGATGACTAAGAGTGTCTTGCCGCGGTTGGCATCGGCGTGGGGGATGAAGCCCATCTTCTCGAACAGTACTTCCCAGGCGGTCAGCCCGACCAGCGGCAAGGCCGCCAGCTCGGTGGCTGGCGCGGCCGCCGGGGCTGATGCGACCAGGTTGGCGGGAACGGCTTGGTAGTGTTGATAGCTACCGGCCTTTTTAGTCGTGCCGGCGTACAAGACGCGCTGGCCGACGAAGAATTCGTGGACGTCGGCGCCCAGCGCTTGAACGCGCCCGACCGCATCGTAGCCGAAGATCTTCGGGTCCGTCTGCGGCTGGAGGTTGGCGCGGAGTTTGGTGTCGATCGGGTTCAGCGAAATAGCCTGGATGGCGACGACGATTTCGTTGGCGGCAGGAGTCGGGATCGGTAAGTCGACTGCGGTGAAGCAATCGGGATCGGTGATGGGGCGGCCGTCGAAGGCGGCAAAAGCGAGATTAGTTGGCATGGGGTACTCCTTTTTTTTGGTGGTGAGGCGATTGTTAAGTTTTCATTACCTAGTGTAATTCAACGGCTTCGTCTGGTAAACTAGATGCACAATACTCGTGAAAAGAGGTCCCTCATGTCGCATGCTAAAAAAAGCCACGCTTACGGCTTAGTCATCATCTTGGTACTTGGCGCCATCGTCTTCAGCTGGATCGGCTGGTTCGCGACCAATCCGCAAGACCCGTTGGCACAGATGGCGACCGTTAGCCTAGGCGTTGGCTTGGCTGTTGGCGTGTGGTTGATCGTCGGTTTAGATGATTCCTGCCAGACCCGCAAAGGCCGCTTCTGGGTCGACGTGGTGGTGGGGGGCTTCATGATGCTACTTATCTACCTGTTCATGCTCGGGCTGACCTTCGATTGGGTCTTCACCTTCGGCGCGATCGCCATCGTCGTCGGCTTGGCCGGCCTGTTCTCGCTTCGGCGCCTGTGAAAGCAAAACACCTTTACCTCGCGGTTCTTCTCCGCGGCGTAAAGGTGTTTTTGCGTTATTGTAAAATCGCGCGCAACTGCTTCATCTCCGGGGTGAACACCTGCCCGCGCCGCGTGACCACAGAGATACAAAATTGTGGTTGGTCGGCGCCTGCCAGCTTGATGGTGGTCAAATCGTCTTGGGCGGTCACCGCAAGTTGGGCGAGGAAGCTGATGCCGACGCCTTCGTGCACCATCTGCTTGAGCAGGGTCACGTTGGTGGTGCGATAAACGATGCTGGGCTGGATTCCGGCTTGTGCGATGAACCACGACAGCGCCTTGGTGTGGACGAAGCCTTCTGACAATGTGATGAACGGTTGGTTGGCGAGCTGGGCAAAATCCAGCACATCTGCTTGCGCCAAAGGGTGTGTCTTGGGTACTACGATCGTAAACGGTACGTTGGTGATCGGCTGCACGTCTAGGTCTGGGGCGACCAGCGGCCCGTCGGCACCGAGCAACGCGATATCGAGGTGGCCGGCGCGCAGTGCGGCTAGCAGGTTCTCGGAGCCGTCTTCGACGGTTTGGATGCGGTCCATGAGCTTGGCCTTGAGCAGGCGTGGCGCCAAAGTCGGGAAATAAAAGGAGCCGTTGATCGGCGGCAAGCCAAAGCGGATCTTGGGTTGGCGCATTTCGGCGAGCTCGACTTCTGCCAGGTGTAATTCTTTGATCACCACGGTGGCACGCGTGTAGAGTTGGCGTCCGGCCGGAGTCACGGTGAGCTGGCCGTGGCTTTGATCGCGATCGATGAGTTGAATCCCAAACGCGCTTTCTAGCCGCTTCAAGGCCATCGTGATCGTTGGTTGCGTGACCGCAAAGTGGGTCGCAACTTGGGAAAAGTTTTTTTCGTCGACTAAGGCGACAAAGTATTCGAGATCGCGTGTATTCATTGTCCCGCCTCCTCATATCAATAGATTTTATCACAACTTCGCCGTTTGACTATATTTTTGGCGAGCGCGTATGCTGACTCTCGTAATCCAATCCGATGGAGGCAAATCATGAAATATACCGCACAACAATTATTACACGACCCGTTTTTGAACAAGGGGACCGCGTTTTCTCAAGCCGAACGTGACGCTTATGGCCTGAACGGACTGCTGCCGAGTGCCATCCAGTCTTTGGCGCAACAAGTGCGCCAAGCCTACGCCCAATATCAAAGCAAAGCCAACGCCCTTGAGCAGCGCTTGTTTTTGATGCAGCTGTTCAACACGAATCACGTGTTGTTCTACAAGCTGTTCTCCGAACACGTCGCCGAATTCATGCCGGTCGTGTACGACCCGACGATCGCCGACACGATCGAGAACTATTCGGCCTTGTTCGTTGAACCGCAGAATGCGACTTATCTGTCGATCGACGCCCAAGACGATATTGAGTCTGCCTTGAAGCGCTCGGCAAACGGCCGCGACATTCGCCTGCTGGTTGTCACCGATGCGGAAGGCATCTTGGGTATCGGCGACTGGGGCACACAAGGGGTTGACATTGCGGTCGGCAAACTGATGGTGTACACGGCCGCGGCTGGAATCGACCCATCGCAGGTCTTGCCGGTTGTGTTAGATGCCGGGACGAACAATGCCGAGCTATTGAACGATGACCTGTATCTAGGCAATCGCCATAAGCGGGTTTATGGCGAGGCGTACCACGCCTTCGTCGATAAGTTCGTGGCGACGGCGGAGAAGCTGTTCCCACGGCTGTATCTGCACTTTGAAGACTTTGGTCGGGCCAACGCGGCGGACATCTTGGATCAATACAAGAACCAGATCACGACCTTTAACGATGATATTCAAGGCACCGGCATCATCGTCTTGGCAGGGATGCTGGGGGCGTTGAATATCTCCAAGCAAAAAATGGCCGATCAAGTCTACCTGTGCTACGGCGCCGGAACGGCCGGCGCAGGGATCACCGCGCGAGTTTATGAAGAATACCTGCAACAAGGCATGGATGAAGCAACGGCGCGTCAACACTTCTATATGGTTGATAAGCAAGGGCTGTTGTTCGACGACGACCCGACGCTGACGCCAGCGCAAAAACCTTTTGCCCGCAAGCGCAGCGAATTCGCCAACGCGGCTGAGCTTACCACTTTGGAGGCGGTTGTGCGTGCGGTCCACCCAGACGTCTTGGTAGGGACCTCGACGCAGCCGGGAACGTTCACCGAAGCCGTCGTCAAGGAGATGGCGGCCCACACAGAACGCCCAATCATCTTCCCGCTGTCGAACCCGACGAAGCTGGCAGAAGCGAAGGCCGAAGACCTGATCGCGTGGACCGATGGCCGTGCCTTGGTCGCAACCGGGATTCCTGCCGCTCCAGTGGTTTATCAGGGAGTCACTTACGAAATCGGCCAGGCCAACAACGCGCTGGTTTATCCAGGCTTAGGCTTAGGGACGATCGCGGCCACCAGCCGCCTGCTGACAGACGACATGATCTCTGCTGCGGCCCATTCATTAGGGGGGATCATCGACCCGACCCAACCAGGGGCAGCGGTGTTGCCACCGGTCACCAAGCTGAACGAATTCTCCAAGACGGTTGCGTTGGCGGTCGCCAAACAGGCACTAGCCGATGGGTTGAATCAAGAACCGATCACAGATGTGGCCCAAGCCGTTAGTGACATGCAATGGCAGCCTGAATACCAGCCACTGGCCATCGAGATGCAGGATTAAGCCCTTCATCTTGGACGACACAATTGCTAGGCGGTGCATAACCATCATTGGTCATCGCTTGGCCGGCTAAGGCGTGGGCTTACTCACGCCTTAGCCAAAGATAAGGGGGGAAAAGTTAACATGACAGCACTAACGA
>CAKQZO010000102.1 GCA_934293835.1 uncultured Lacticaseibacillus sp.
CTGGACGGAGCAAGCTTGCTTGCGCAGTCCAGTGTGCCGTTAGGCCTAGCCCGTTGGTCACGCGCAGCTCGACGAAAAACCCAGAGCGGAGCGCGGCCGCACTTAGGGCGTAGCGTAACGAGCGCGAGCAACGGAGCGAACTTGTTCGCGCAGTTGATTGTGCCGTTAGGCCTAGCCCGTTGGTCACGCGTAGCTCGACGAAAAACCCAGAGCGAAGCGCGGCCGCACTTAGGCCTAGCGTATTGCGCCACGCAGCTTGCCGATTGCGCAGTGCAAAACCGACCACCAAGATTACTAATTTGTGATTAGCGAATGTTTGTTCGCTGTGATAGAATAGAAGCGTTATAAGTTGGAATTAACGTTCCGACTTTTTTGTTGGCCGTTGAGCTTGGATTTGTGGCTACCACTTCGCCATCTTGTCGAAGTGGGGTATCGCCTCAGATACTCGAGGCGATGATTTTTGTCATAGGAGGACGCTTGAATGATTGAACGTATGCCAGATAAGAAGTTTGAACTGGTTTCGCCGTATCAGCCGGCCGGGGACCAGCCTCAGGCCATCGAGAAGCTGACGCAAGGCTTCTTGAATGGCGAGAAAGAAGAGATCTTGCTCGGTGCAACCGGGACGGGGAAGACGTTCACGATGAGTAATGTCATCGCCAACCTCAACAAGCCGACGCTGATCTTGTCGCACAACAAGACGCTGGCAGGGCAGCTGTACGGTGAGTTCAAGGAGTTCTTCCCGCACAACGCGGTGGAGTATTTCGTTTCTTACTATGATTACTACCAGCCAGAAGCGTATGTGCCGAGCTCGGATACTTATATCGAAAAGGATTCCGCGATCAACGACGAAATCGATAAGCTCCGGCATTCAGCCACCAGCGCCTTGCTGGAGCGCAACGATGTGATCGTGGTCGCCTCGGTGTCGTCGATCTTCGGCTTGGGGTCACCAACAGAATATCGCGACCACGTCTTGAGCTTGCGGGTGGGGATGGAGATCGATCGCAACACGCTGTTGCGCCAGCTGGTCGACATCCAGTTCGATCGCAACGACATTGATTTTCAGCGCGGGCGTTTTCGGGTGCGTGGCGATGTGGTCGAGATCTTCCCGGCGAGCCGCGATGACCACGCGATTCGCGTCGAGTTCTTCGGTGATGAGATCGATCGCATTACGGAAGTCGATGCCTTGACCGGCGAGATCGTCGGTAGTCGCCAGCACGTGTCGATTTTCCCGGCGACCCACTTCATGACCTCCGATGACCAGCTGGAAGAAGGGATTCGCCGCATCTCTGCCGAACTCGATGAACGACTGGCGGAGTTGCGTGACGAAGGCAAGCTGCTGGAGGCCCAGCGGCTGGAACAGCGCACGAATTACGACCTTGAGATGCTCAAGGAGATGGGGTACACCAACGGGATCGAAAACTATTCGCGGCACATGGAAGGGCGTAAGCAAGGCGAACCACCGTTCACGCTGTTAGACTTTTTCCCCAAAGACTTCAACATCATGGTCGACGAAAGCCATGTCACGATGCCGCAGGTGCGGGGGATGTATAACGGCGACCGGGCGCGGAAGCAGACACTGATCGATTATGGCTTCCGGTTACCGTCTGCCTTGGACAACCGGCCGCTGATGCTGCACGAATTCGAGCAACACGTCAATCGCATCTTGTATGTCTCGGCGACCCCGGGACCATACGAGCTGGAGCGCGTGCCTGATAAGGACGTTGCCGAGCAGATCATTCGGCCGACCGGCTTGCTTGATCCGCTCATCGAGGTGCGGCCAATCATGGGGCAGATCGATGATCTCGTGTCGGAAATCAATGACCGCATCGAAAAACACGAGCGTGTCTTCGTGACGACGCTGACAAAGAAGATGGCCGAGGACCTGACGGATTACCTCAAAGAGATGGGCATCCACGTCCGCTACTTGCATTCCGATGTGAAGACGCTGGAGCGGACGCAGATCATCCGCGACTTGCGCCTCGGCAAGTTCGATGTGCTGATTGGGATCAACCTGTTGCGTGAAGGGATCGATGTGCCGGAAGTCTCCTTGATCGCGATTCTTGATGCCGACAAGGAAGGCTTCTTGCGCGCCGAGCGCTCGCTGATTCAGACGATTGGCCGGGCGTCGCGTAACAGCCACGGAAAAGTTATCATGTATGCGGACAAGATGACTGATTCGATGAACGCCGCGATTACCGAAACCAAGCGGCGGCGGGCGATTCAAGAGCAGTTCAACCAGGAACACGGGATCACCCCGAAGACGATCATCAAGCCGATTCGCGACGCGATCACAAGCGTCGATACCAGCGATGTGAAGGCCGGCGACAAGGATAAGAGCTTTGCGGAAGTCGACCTGGCTGACATGACGAAAAAAGAGCGCCAACAGCTGGTGGCGAACCTTGAAGGCCAGATGCAAGCGGCAGCCAAGAAGCTCGATTTTGAGCAGGCGGCGACCTTGCGCGATACAATACTTGAGTTGAAAGCGGAGATGTGATTATTTTTGGCAAATGATAAGATTGTGATTCACGGCGCGCGTGCGCATAACCTCAAAGATATCGACGTGACGATTCCGCGGAACAAGCTCGTCGTGATGACCGGCCTGTCGGGTTCCGGCAAGTCGAGCCTGGCGTTCGACACCTTGTATGCGGAAGGCCAGCGGCGCTATGTCGAAAGCCTGTCGGCCTACGCCCGCCAGTTTCTCGGGCAGATGGATAAGCCTGATGTCGACTCGATCGACGGGTTGAGCCCGGCGATCTCCATCGATCAGAAAACGACGAGCAAAAATCCCCGTTCGACGGTCGGTACGGTGACTGAGATCAACGACTACCTGCGGCTGCTTTGGGCGCGGGTCGGGAAGCCGATCTGTCCCAACGACGGCACGCCGATCACGAGCCAAAGCGTCGAGCAGATGGTCAACCGGGTGCAGAAGCTCCCCGAGCGCACCCGCATTCAGATCCTCAGCCCGATCGTGCGCCACAAGAAAGGCGCGCACAAGAAGGTGTTGGAGAAGATCGTGCGCGAAGGCTATGTCCGCATGCGTGTCGACGGAGAGGTCATGGACGCCGTTGCCGACTTCGAGATGGACAAGAACAAGAACCACGATATCGACATTGTGATTGATCGCATCGTGGTTAAGCCTGACGACTCCGACAACCGTAGCCGGCTGTTCGATTCCTTCGAAGCGGCCTTGCGCTTGAGTGAAGGCTACGCTACCGTCGATGTGATCGGCGGCGAGCCGTTGGTGTTCTCGGAGCATTTTGCCTGTCCGATCTGCGGGTTCACGATCGGCGTGCTGGAACCGCGGCTGTTTTCGTTCAACGCGCCGTTTGGTGCCTGCGAGGAATGTGATGGGCTGGGGATGAAGCTCGATGTCGATGTCGATTTGGTGATTCCAGACCCGACCTTGACGATCGACCAAGGGGCGGTTGCGCCTTGGAGTTCGGCGACGGCCAACTACTACCCGTCGATGTTGCGCCAGGCGTGTGATGCGTTCGGGGTGCCACGCGATAAGCCGTGGCAGGACCTTAGCAAGGCCCAACAAGAACTCGTGCTGCATGGTAGCAAAGGCAAGGAGTTTCATTTTCACGCCGACAGCGATTTTGGTGTGCGCGATGTCGACGCGCCTTTTGAAGGGGTGATGAACAACGTCGAGCGTCGTTATCACTCCAACAACTATGCGTTCGGCTCCGATCAGATGCGCCAATACATGACTGCCTTGACCTGCCCGGTGTGCCACGGCAAGCGCCTCAACCGGCAGGCGTTGGCGGTGAAGGTGCAGGGTAAGGACATCGCCGAGGCCAGTAATTTGGCGATCAAAGACGCGCTGCCGTTCTTCCAAAGCATCGAACTGAGCGCTGGCAAGCAGATTATCGCTCAGCCGATCGTCAAGGAAGTCGATGATCGCCTGACGTTTTTGGAAAACGTCGGGTTGGATTATCTGACCCTGAGCCGTAGCGCCGGCACGCTGTCAGGCGGTGAGGCCCAGCGGATTCGGCTGGCGACGCAGATCGGCGCCAACCTCAGCGGGGTGTTGTATATCCTCGACGAACCGTCGATCGGCTTGCATCAGCGGGATAACGACCGTCTGATTCGTAGCCTGAAGAAGATGCGCGACCTTGGCAACACGCTGATCGTCGTTGAGCACGATGAAGACACGATGCTGGCGGCTGATTATCTGATCGATGTCGGCCCTGGTGCCGGTGATAACGGCGGGCACATCATGGCCGCAGGGACCCCGAAGCAGGTGATGCGCTCGCGCAAGTCGCTGACCGGCCAGTACCTGTCCGGCAAGAAGTTCATTCCGGTGCCGACGACGCGGCGAGAGGGTAACGGCAAGGCGATTCGCATCACCGGTGCGGCCGATCATAACCTCAAGCAGATCGATGTTGATTTTCCGCTGGGTAAATTCATCGCGGTCACCGGGGTTTCCGGTTCCGGCAAGTCGACGCTGGTCAATTCGATCCTGCGCCGTGCGCTGGCGCAAAAGCTTTACCGTAACTCGAACAAGCCCGGCAAGTTCAAGCGGCTGTTGGGCTGGGAGAACATCGAGAAGCTGGTCGATATCGACCAAAGCCCGATCGGCCGCACGCCACGCTCGAATCCGGCGACCTATACCGGTGTCTTCAATGATATCAGAGCACTGTTCGCCCAGACGAACGAAGCTAAGTTGCGCGGCTATTCGCAGGGCCGGTTCTCGTTCAACGTCAAAGGCGGACGCTGTGAGAATTGTAAAGGCGATGGGATCATCAAGATTGAGATGAACTTTTTGCCTGATGTCTATGTCCCGTGCGAGGTCTGCCACGGCAAGCGGTACAACTCCGAAACGCTGGAGGTGACCTACAAGGGCAAGAGCATCGCCGATGTCTTGGACATGACGATCGAAGAGGCCGTTCAGTTCTTCGCCCCGATTCCTAAGATCGCCCGCAAGTTGCAGACGATCATCGACGTTGGCCTGGGCTATGTGACGATGGGCCAAAGCGCCACGACGCTGTCCGGTGGTGAAGCGCAGCGGATGAAGTTGGCGTCTGAGTTGCAGAAGCTGTCGACCGGTAAGAACTTCTACATCCTCGACGAGCCGACCACCGGGTTGCATGTCGATGATATCGGCCGGCTGTTGCAGGTGTTGCAACGCCTGGTCGATGAAGGCAATACGGTCTTGGTGATCGAACATAACCTCGATGTCATCAAGACAGCCGACTGGGTGATCGACCTCGGCCCAGAAGGCGGCGATGGTGGCGGTCAAGTGATCGCGACCGGCACTCCAGAGGAGATCGCGGCAGTCAAGGCCAGCTACACCGGCCAATACTTGCGGCCAATCCTCGAACGTGATAAGGCGCGCATGGCGTCAGCCAAAGCGTGATGAACTGAAAAGCAGCACGGTCCTCTGCATCGGTGAAGGCCGGGCTGTTTTTATTTTGCTCGTTTGCCGCCTTTGCTTATGAGATTCTGATTCGTTTTGGGCGAGCGTTTCGGGTACAATGGTTAGGAAAACAGGAAAGTAGGGATATGATGTTTAATCAACGTACCAGAATGGGTTTTGACTGGGGTGAGTTCATCACCGGGCTTGCGCTGTTGATCGGTGCGGTTGTGATGTGGCGCAATCCAGGCGCGACGCTCTTGACGCTGAGTTTCATTTTCGCCATCATCGCCATCATCCGGGGGGTCGCGACGCTGGCGGCGTTCTCCAAGTTGCACGAGTTGACGGGCGGTCTGGCTTGGGTGTCTGGGCTTGCCGGGGTGTTAGACATCGTGGTCGGGGTCTTGTTCTTGTTCAACCTTGAAACCGCGGTGTTGGCGATCGCCTACTTCTTCGCGGCTTGGTTCTTGATCGATAGCATCGCCAACTTGCTGAACGCGGGGCACCTACGGCAGGCGGGGATGGGCTGGTTCGTCGTCAACATCGTCTTAGATGTGTTGTCGATCCTGATCGGCTTGTTGTTCATTATGCAGCCGGTGACCTCCGCAGTCGGCATCGTAACGCTGTTAGCGATGTTCTTCTTCATCTGGGGCATCAATGCGATCGTCACCGCCTTTGCGCGGCGCAGTATCTAGAATTAATCCGGTGGGACTGTGACCAAAGGTCATAATCCCACCGTTTTTGTATTAGGGCAAGGAAACACGTTCTTTTAAGGACGTGTTTCCTTGCCCTGTTTTGTGCCGTAAGCACCTTGCATATAGTGACACATAATATGCTATAATCGGCATCATGAAA
>CAKQZO010000103.1 GCA_934293835.1 uncultured Lacticaseibacillus sp.
GTCGTGTGGTATTTCGGCAACAAGTTCCGCGAACGCTATCAAGACGAATCAGAGTACGTCACTTTGACAGATTACCTCGGCCAGCTGCAAGCGCTGGCGGCCGACGAGCGGGTGCCGATGTTGACGACGAACCTGGTGTACATGACCAAGGTCAAGCCGGGGTACCGCCTGAAGCGTACGGCGATGTATTCGATTCTCGACAAGCAACCGAAGCGGGCGCAGGTTTACTGGTTCGTCACGGTTAACGAAACCGACTCGCCTTGGGACATGCACTACACCGTCGATATGATGAAGACGGACAACGTCGTGTCGGTGCAGTTATATCTGGGGTTCCGCTGTTCGCAGCACGTGAATGTCTATATTCGCCAGATCATCAACGATCTCTTGGACGACGGGATCCTGGCGCCGCAGGCCCCGACGTATTCGACGATCCGCAATCGCCGCGTGGGCGACTTCAAGTTCGTCATCATCGGTGAGCGGCCAGCCGGATTGTTGGCCGCAGATAACATCCCCAACTGGCAAAAGCGCCTGATCAGCGGCCGCTTGGTGATGCAAAACATCACCACGACGCCGGCCCAATGGTACGGGTTGGAGTTCGCCAACGTGATCGAAGAAACCGTTCCGCTTTTCATCGAAAGTCCCAAGCGACCACGCTTCGATCATTACACGGTGTTGAACCGGCGCGTCGACAAGGCGCATCCAGCCGAAAGCGCAAAGTTGCATGATGATTAGGCATTGATGGCGTATCGCTGTGAGTGCCGATGCGCAGGACATGGGCAAACGCCGTAATTGGGCGGTCGCGTAGGCTAGAATCAAAATCTTTGCCGTAAACTAAAAGACGCGCCATACTAGACCTACTTCAAATTGAGGAGGTTAGTGTGATGCGTCTTTCTTTAATTGTTCCAATCTATCAGTTGGGTAAATACTTGGCGCCGATGCTGCAAACCGTTGCGGCGCAAACGGTACCGTTTGAGTTGTGGTTGGTGCTGGATGGCACGACCGACCAGTCGGCCCAGATCGCCACGCAATTTGTCGCAGGCCACTCCGATTGGCATGTGTTGACGTTGGCCAAGCACAGCGGCATCAGCCACGCCCGCAATGTCGGGTTGGCGCATGCCACCGGCGAGATCGTGGCGTTCGTTGACGGGGATGACCGCTTGGCGCCGGATTTTGTCGCGACCTTAGTGGCTGGCTTCGATCGTGGCGTGGTCGCCACGGCGGTTGGCTACCGCTGGTGGCAGGAAGGACGTGCACATGCGCCAGGTTGGGAAACCCTCAGTCAGGCCCAGATGTTTGCCCAAGTTTCCCGCCACGGCTCGGCAGTCGGCGGATACGTCTGGAACAAGGCGTTCTTGCGCACGGCAATCGGCGACTTGCGCTTTGATGAGTCCTTGCGCTTAGCCGAAGATTACTGGTTTACGGCGAGTTTTGTCGCGGCCAATGCCGGTCAGTATCGCTATGCGCCACAGGTACGCTACACGAAGGTCATGCGCCCCAACAGCACGATCCACTCGGCCGGATACGGTGAGCGGCAGCAAGAGGCGCAGGTGTTTGCCAAGATTGCCCGCTTAGGCGAACGCTTGGATGAGCGCGACGACGACCACGGGAAGCACTAGTGCAGGCAGTAGGTTCAGCGTCTTGATCGGCTTGAGGCCGAGAATGCTGATGCCGCTGGCCAAGATGAGGATCCCACCGACGATCGACAGCTCGGTGAGCATCGCGTCAGAGATCGCGTGCTGCAACAGAAGCGCCAGCAGATAGATTCCGCCTTGCCAGCAAAAAAGGATCGGGGCGGCGAGAATCATGCCGATGCCGAAGCTCGCGGCCAAGACGGTGGAAGTCACCGCGTCGAGCATGCCGTTCGTCAGCAACATCGTGATGTCGCCGTTCAAAGCAGCGGTGATCGGCCCGACAATCGATAGGGTGCCGATGCAATAGAGTAAGATGCCGGTGGCGAGTCCTTGGGTGAGGCCGGATTGGCCTTGGAAGCGGGCGAGTAGCCGGTTGAAGCGGCCGTCGAGGTCCCAGTGGCTGCCGAGCAAGGCGCCGATGGCCAGACTGGCGATGAACAAGACGGAATAGTGGCTGTTTTTCATGTGCGTGAGTGTCGTGTTCAGACCGATGGCGATCACCGCCAGCCCGAGCGCCTGCATGACCATGTCTTTGGCCGCAGGGCGCATGCCTTTGCGAAAAACTGCCCCTAAGATACTGCCACAGATGATCATGGCGGTGTTGAAAATTGTGCCTAGCATCGCACACCTCCGATAATGGGATAAGATGATTGTAAACACTCCCCTTACAGGAGAGTCAACGTCGAATTGGAATTTGAATTTCGGTGCGGTAGGCGGCCGGGTCACTGGAGATGTCTTGATCGATGATCGTGCGCTCGCAGGCGGCCCCGCAAGGCTTTTTACCGCTGACATGAATCCAGGTCAACAAGGTGCGGTAGTATGGCGCGGCCTGGGCGTGGTTGCCGTTGAAGCGGAGGCAAGCATATTCGCCGGCTTCAAGGACCGTGGTTTCGGGGGTGGCCTGTTCGACCAAGACGAAGATGCCACTGTATTGCTCGAAGCGTGCGGTTGATAGTGCGGCCAGGTCGAGTAACAAGCCCACCCCGCCGATATAGATCTCAGCCGCGGCTTGCAGGCGATGCAAGGCGAGTTCAAGATCCACGTTATGGCTGATTTCGGTGTCTAGCTTGAGGATGTGGCGCGTGGGCAAGGTCTGCAAAAAAGGCTGGGCGACAGGCGCGCCGGCCGCGGTTTGAATATCGTGGTACCGGGCGGTCAACTGGGCCGCGGTGCGGTTTAACGCCGCGATCTGACTTTGAATCTGGGTCCGCTGAGTCGCCAGCATCGCCAAAAAAGCATCGGTATCTGGCTGCTTCAGATGCTGTTGAATCGTCGCCAGCGATAACCCGAGGCGCCGGAGGTACTGGATGGTATTGAGACGCTCGAATTGGGCGACTGTGTAGTAGCGATAGCCGCTGTCTTGGGCAATGCGGGCGGGCTTGAGTAAGCCAAGCTGATCATAGTAGCGTAAGGTCTTGACCGTCGTGGCGTTGAGGCGCGCCATCTGGCCGATCGTGAATTCGTTTGCCATGGAGTTTACGCTAGCACGATTTTCTGAAAAAAACTAGTATTCAGGCGGATTTTCCCTTACAATTGGTGACACGACAAGGGGGGATAGCGTGAGTGTAATCGTAAGTCAGGATCTATCAGGGGTCGGCCAGGTGTCCATGAGTGTCGCGCTGCCGCTGTTGACGACGATGCGCCAAGATTGTTATGTGTTGCCCACCGCGCTGTTGTCTGCACATACCGGATTTGCTGGAAGTACGTTCACGGACTTGTCGCCGCAGATGCCAGGAATCTTGCGCCATTGGCAGACGCTGGAGTTGCAGCCTGATGGGCTGTTGTTGGGCTATCTCGGCGCTGCCGCGCTGGCGGTCTGGCAACAGTGGTTGCCGCGACATCGCGATCAAACCGTGCGCGTTGTCGATCCCGTCATGGGCGATCAAGGCAAGCTGTATCGCGGCTTCGATGCGCATTATGTTGAGGCGATGCAGATGCTGGTTGCGCACGCCACGGTCATCACGCCGAATCCCACCGAGGCCCAGTTGCTGCTCGGTGAACCATTGCAGACGACCGCTTGGACGGAAGCAGCTGCGTTGGCGCTCGCCCAGCGCGTGGCTGAACGCTTTGCGGTCGCGGTGGTCGTCACCGGCGTGCCGCTGGTTTCTGGCGCGGTGGGGGTCAGCGGCTGTGCTGGCGGTACGCCTTGGATGTTGACGCAGCGGCGCTTGGCGGGTCATTATTTTGGCACCGGTGATATCTTTGCCAGCGTCTTGTGTGGTGGGCTGCTGGCAAAGCTTGACTTGCACGCGGCGAGTGCACTGGCGGCGACGTTTCTCACCCGGGCGCTGACGGCCACGGCGGCCACCGCGCGCGATCCCCGGTTGGGGGTTGCTTACGCCGCTGAGTTGCCGTGGTTGAGTTCACAGTTACAATGATTTGAGGGGGAAAAAGATGCAACGTACCAATAACTTACGCAAGCTCGTCTTCACTGGCCTGTTTGCTGCCATTATTTTTATCGGGATCTCTGTGTTACGAATCCCATTGCCGGCGTTGGTCGGCAAACCGTTCATTCATTTCGGCAATACCCTGATGGTCTTGGCGATCATCTTCTTGGGTGGCGCGTATGGCTTCATCGCCTCTGCGATCGGGCTGGGGGGCTTCGACTTGCTCAATGGCTATGCGGCGACGTCTTGGCTGACTGTGTTGGAGTGTGCGGTGATGGCGCTGGTGGTGGCGCGCCTCTACCGCGGGCTACGCGATCGCCGCGGGGACCTCAGCACCAAGGGCATCATTGCGATCAGTGTCACTGCAGGCATCACTAAGATCATCACCAGCTATCTCGTCTCGATCGTTGAGGCCTTAATGGTCGGTGCCAGCTTCAAAGTCGCGATCGTGACCAGCTTCTTGAGCCTGACCTCGGCGACCATCAACGCGGTGTCGACGGCGATCGTCGTGCCGATCTTATATATGGCCTTGCGCCGGGCGTTCAAGGCCCGGCTGTGAGTCTGAAATGCACAACAATAAGGACAGACGGGTTTTTACCCATCTGTCCTTATTGTTATGGCCGAACTCAGCCGGCAACGGTGTTGAGGCCTTGAATCGTGGGGCCGTTGCCGAGCAACCAAGGCAGCATGTGTGGCGGTAAGGCGAGATCTGCGAGTTGGGCGCGGCTGGTGACGGTGAAGTGGAGCTGATCGGCTTTGGCCGCGGCCAGCTTGCTTGCAAAATCGGGCTCGGTGACGATCGCGTGCGATAAGGCAACCAGGTCGCCGGAGGCAAGGCCGGCTTCGGCCGTGGTAAGGTCAGTGGCGCCGGGAACGACGATCAGCGCACAGCGGTCGGCGATTTGCTTGCGCATCGCCGGGCCGTCAGTGGGCTCGGTGGCGTGGATGTAGGTGATACCTGCATCAGCCAACGCATCGATGAGCTTCAGAGTGTCGGCAATCGTGTAGCCGGCACCGTCTTCGTGCGTCTCACTTTGCGTCAAGCGGTAGCCGATGATCGCCTCAGGCTTGCCTGCGGCTTTGGCCGCTTGTTTGCACGCGGCAAGCACTGCGAGTGAAAAGGCTGGGCCGGCCGCCCAGCGGTCAGTGCGCTGGTTGGAGTACGGCGAGAAGAATTGTTGAAGCAGATGCCCATAGGCCCCGTGCAGTTCGACCCCGTCGAAGCCGGCCTGTAAGGCGCGCGTGGTTGCATCAGCGAAGTCTTGGATGACTTGCAAAACGCCCGCATCGTCGAGCGCGGTGACCGGATGGTCGAGCTGGTGGAACTGGCGCGCGCTTGGGCCGACACACTGGTGGTATTTGCGCCAGGCACTATCGGCATTCACTCCGGCGTGGTAGAGTTGCACGACCGCTTTGGCGTGGCCTGCGTGCATCGCTTCGGCGAGCCGCGTCATCCCGGGAAGCTTGGCGTCGCTGTCGAGGGCCATCTGGTAGGTGAATTTTTCGCCCAGTGGTGAGACCAAGCAAGCTCCGGTGATCAACAGCCCAGCGGCCTGGCTGCGGCGGCGATAATAGGCCAGGTCCGCAGGTGTCTCGAAGCCATCGCTGGTGGCGCCTTTGGTGGTGGTCGGGGCCATCACCACGCGATTGGCAAGGGTGATGGTTGGGGTGAGGGAATACGGCGTAAGTAAATTTGTCATGACATTGCCTCCAATATTTCTATTGTAACGCGATCTTTATGCAAACAGGACTTGTTTTCGCGCGTTAATGCGATAGCCTGTATACAATAGGAAATCAACTTGGAGGCAGAATATGGATTGGAATATGGTCAAGATCATCATCGAGATCGTGATTTTTCTCAACACGGTCGGGGCAATCTTCACCGTTTTTCGCGAAAAACGCGATATCGCGGCGACTTGGGCGTGGCTGTTGGTGTTGAACTTCTTGCCGTTAGTCGGGTTCTTGTTGTATGCGTTCTTCGGGCGGAAGCTCAGTCACAAGCAGTTGGACAAGATCCGTGCGCAACCCAACGCGGAATTGACTGCGGCCTTGCGCGCGCAGCAAACCGCAGTGCCGCCGTATGCGGCGACGGACACGAACACCGAGGCTTCGGTGAAATACA
>CAKQZO010000104.1 GCA_934293835.1 uncultured Lacticaseibacillus sp.
CGCCGAACCGACGTCCCAAAAATGTCTTGCGCAAGCTCGACGATTCCCGGAATCGCCGTGGTTCCGCCGGTGATGACGATCCCGCCTGGCAGATCAAGCGCATGGGCCTGTTGCAAGGCCCCGTTCAAACGCTTGAAAATCTGGCCGAGGCGCGCCTCGATGATTTCGGAGAGGTACTTCTCTGAGATCATCACCGGTTCGGTTTTGCCGACCACCGTCACGGGGAAGGTCGCGTCTTCACTCGTCGCGAGTGAATCAGCATTGCCGTAATCGCGTTTGAGCTTCTCGGCGTCTTTGAAACCAGAATTCAGCACGACGGAGATGTCTTTGGTCACATACTCGCCGCCTTCTTGATCGACATAGGCGAACTTCAGCTTGTGGTCATGGATGACAGCCGCGGTGCTTTGCCCGCCGCCCACATCGATCAACACCGTCCCGAAGTCTTGCTCCCCATCGCTCAAAGCCACTTGGGCGCTGGCCAGCGGATTGATGACCACGCTGCGGATCGTCAACCCCGCCTTGGCGATGGCCTTCTTGGTGTTATGTAGCACCGTCTTAGGTACCGTAAACAAGATCCCATGCATCTCTAAGCGAACGCCGATCATGCCACGTGGGTCTTTGATGTCATCGAAACCATCGACGATGAACTCGGTCGGTGAAAGCTGTAAGCTTTCGCGCTCCGGCGGGAGGTTGCGCACCAACGCGGCGGCCGCGACGGCCTTCACATCGGCATCTGTGATTTCTTTGGACGCATCCCCCACCGCGATCATGCCGGTGACAGATTCGATCTGTAACAGGTTCGCAGGCACGCCCACGACCACTGAATCAATTTTGATACTTGCCTTTTCTTCTGCTTGACTCACGGCTTGGCGGATCGCTTGGACCGCCTTGTCGATATCGACGATCACGCCACGGCTGAGACCGGCGGAACGCTGACTACCCACACCAATAATGTTCATCTGACCTTGAATATACTCGGCGACAATGACTTTTATTGAGGTGGTCCCGATATCAAGTCCAACGTAGATGTCTTGATTTCCCATGACGACGGAACCTCCTGGACTGGAATTAATTAACTGATTGAAAACGTAATACTGGTTTGATTTTACCACACAAAACCGCCGTACCTCACTAAATCGAAGCAAAGATTAAGGATTTTGCATGTTTACTTGTATGGGGTGAAGAACGCGCCGACCTCAAGATCGAATTTCCCCTTCTTCGACACCGTGGCCAACATCTTCGGATAATATCGAATCTTCTTGGCCACTGTGCGCGAATCGGCGATCACCAAGTTCCCATCTGCCATCGAAATCGTGATTTGATAAGGGTTGGCCGCACCCCGCGTCGCCTTCACCTCGGACACGCCGCGCCGCACCGCCGTTGGGAACTTCGCCACGGTTTTGGCCAGCGCAAACGCCTCCTTGCGAGAAAATCCCGTGTAGATCGGCTCGGTGGTCTTGGGACTCGCAGTAGCTGTCTTTAAGACCCGCCCACTTGCGAGCAACACATGGTAGCTGCCGTTGGTCTGAATATAGCCGAGGTTAGGATATTCTTGGATGTGCAACGTGATCTGGTTGAAGCCATGCACCTGCACACGCACGCTTCTGACCTGTGGCAACGCCTTCGTGATTCGCTTGGCCACGCGGTCGCGATGCTGCATCAAGTCGATGACGACTTGCGCATGGTTGAGCTTGCTGGCCGTGATGACGCTTTGCGCCGGCACGGTGTGCTCGCCGGCAACACTGAGCTCCCCGACTTTAGCCAGCGGTGACACCATGTAGATCAAGAACCCCACCACGAGCACCAACGGGGTCAACAACAGCGCCAGATTGCGACGCCTGCGATTGCGCCGTGTGTGCGTGACCGTCGGCAGTGGCAACCGCTTCTTGGCCGGCGCCTTGGTGGCGTGTTTGGCCTGATAAGCCTCCCACGGCGTCAGCGGGTCTTGTGGTTTATTCGGCTTTGAGAACCAAGCCATCGTGTCACCTCTCAATCTATCCGTTCACGATCGCACCTACTTCGTTGCAATCGCCGCTTGCATCAACGCAATCAGCCGATCGGCAGCATCCGGCACCCCGAGTTGCTTGGCCGCACGCGTCATCTCGACCAGCCGCGCATCGTCTTGCATCAGCGCCACGACTTGGGCCGCGAACTGATCGTCCAGCGCGGTTTCTGGGATCACCAGCGCAGCGCCGGCCTTGTTGAGGCTGGCCGCGTTGATGAACTGATGGTTCCCGGTCACATTCGGACTCGGAATCAAGATCGCAGGAATGCCTAGCGCCGTCAATTCAGCGATCGAGGTCGCCCCAGAGCGTCCAATTACCAGCGCGATGTCAGGCAAGATCGCCGGCATGTCATCGACATACGGCACGACCTTGACGTTAGCCGGCAACTCGCCCACCTCCGCTTGAATCGTGTCAAAATGGCGCCGACCGGTGACGAACAACGTCTGAAAACCAGCTTGGCCAAACGCCGGCAGCGCGTTGACGGCGGCCTTGTTAATCATCGGCGCGCCGCGCGAGCCGCCGAAGATCAACAGCGTCCGGCGCTTTGGGTCTAAGCCGAAGTCCGCCAGGCGATCATTGGGCCGCAAGCCTGCGACCTGCTGGGCCCGCGGGTTGCCGACAGCGACGACTTTTTGCGCCGGAAAACTCGCCGCGACTTCTGGAAACGCGATGCCGATTTTGTCGACATAGCGCGCCAAGAAGCGATTCGTCACCCCGGCAACGGAGTTCTGTTCGTGAATCACGGTTGGAATATGCAACCGGGCGGCTTCAAACAAGATCGCCCCGGAAACATACCCACCGGTGCCGACGACGACATCAGGCTTGAACTCACGCAAGATCTTCTTGGCCTTGCGCAACCCCTTGATGAACTCAGCCACCGTCTTGACGTTCTCCAGGCTCAGGCTCCGCTTGAAGCCTTGTAGCTCGATGGTATCAAACGGGATCTTCGCCTTGGGGACAATGCGGCTTTCGAGGCCGCGCTTGGTGCCAATATAAAGCACATCAGACAGCAAGTCGCGCTTTTGAAGCTGTTCGATTAAGGCCAGCGCCGGGTAGATATGCCCACCCGTGCCGCCGCCAGAGACGATCACCCGCATCTTAAGCCTCCTCGCTTTCGGCAAGCTTGGCCACGGCATCGATGAAGACATCCCCGCGAATCTCGAAGTTCGGGAATTGATCCCATGACGCGGCCGCCGGCGACAACAAGACGACATCGCCGGGTTGGCTTTGGGCATAGGCCAGCGGCACCGCGGTTTTGACGTTGTTTGTCTGCTGATAAGGAATGCCCGCCTGCTCGGCAACGGCATTCATCAACGGCGCAGTTTCACCGAACGTGATCATCGCATGGACATGCTTCTTGACCAGCGGCACCAGATCGGTCATCGGCAAGTGCCGATCAAGCCCGCCGGCCAGCAACACGATCGGCTGGGAAAAGGCGCTGAGCGCGACGCTTGCGGCCTCGACATTCGTGGCCTTCGAGTCGTTGTAGAACTTGCGCGCGTTGACGGTTTGCACATATTGAATCCGGTGCTTCACGCCGGTAAAGCGTGACAAAACGGCGACGATCGCTTCATTATCAACACCCGAGAGCTTGGCCGCGGCGATGGCCGCCAAGGCGTTTTCGATGTTGTGCGTCCCGGGAATCTGCATGGCGTCGGCTTGCATGATCTGTTCGCCGTCGAAGCACAGCCAGCCGTCTTGCAACACCGCGCGCGCCCCAGCAACGCCAGTGCGCGAAAACGGCACGATCTGCGCCTTGCTTTGCTTAGCCAACTCGTGCATCTCCGGCAGATCCCAGTTCATGATCAGCCAGTCGTCTGCGGTTTGATTCATCGTGATGCGCATCTTGGCGGCGACGTAATGCGCACGATCCCCGTGCCAATCCAAGTGGGCCTCGTAGATGTTCGTCAACACGGCGATGTGCGGATGGAGTTGGTCGATGCCGCAAAGCTGGAAGCTCGAGAGCTCGGCGACGATCGTGTCGTCTTTGCCGGCCTTTTGGGCCACGCGGCTTGCCGGAATGCCGATATTGCCGGCATCATACGCCGTCTGGCCGGCCTCGTTGAGCATCAAGCCGATCAGCGTGGTGGTCGTCGTCTTGCCGTTGGAGCCGGTGACGGCGATCCAGTTACTTTCAGAGATCTGATAGGCCAGTTCCGGTTCGGTGATGATCGGCAGATGTAATTCTTCTGCTCGGCGCACCATCGGGTTGCTGTAAGGAATCCCAGGGTTTTTCACCATCAGTTCAAAATGCTCATCGAGCAGCTCCACCGGATGGTAGCCGGTGATGACCTTGATGCCATCAGCCAGCAGGGCTTGGGCGTCTTTGTTGTCGTCGAAGTCCTTCTTATCGTTGACGGTCACCAATGCCCCCAGCTGATTGAGCAGCCGCGCTGCGTTGACCCCGCTCATCCCCAAGCCTAAGACCAATACTTTTTTGTTCTGATACGTCTTGATATCCAACATTACCCTTACTTCCTTCTACAAGAAAATGATTAAATACAGCGCACTTGCGACGAGTCCGACCAGCCAAAAGGTGATATCGACGCGCCATTCCGACCAACCCAGCATCTCAAAATGATGATGAATCGGACTCATCTTGAAGACCCGGTGCCCGGTCGTCTTGAACACGGCCACTTGAATGATGACACTCGCCGTCTCACAGACAAACACTAGCCCGACCAACAACAGCGACCACTCGCGATTCAACAAAATCGCCACCGTCGCCAGCATCCCGCCTAACGCGAGGCTGCCGACATCACCCATGAAGATCTGGGCAGGCTTGTGGTTATACAATAAGAAGCCGATCATCGCCCCGACGGTCACCAGACAGATGATCAAGACATCGACGCGACCGTCATGGGCGGCGATGATCGCATAAGTGCCGAACGCCACCGTCGCCAACCCGCCAACTAGCCCGTCCAGGCCATCAGAAAGGTTGACCGCGTTGGAGAAGCCGACCAGCCACACGATCGCAAACGCGACGAAAAACCACAGCGCGTTCACTTCACCGAACAGCGGCACCGGAATGGCGTGGCTGAACCCGTCATGAAGATACGCGATTACGACGACGATGGCCCCGATGATCTGGCCGAGCATCTTCTGCCAGGCGCGCAGGCCTTGATTCTGATGATGGAATAGCTTCACGAAGTCATCGACGAATCCTAAGAGACCATACAAGAAAAGGATGAACAGCGCCACCCAGACGCTTGTCGTCAGCGCATGTTGCCAGATCGCAGACCCGATTGCCGCGATGATGATGGCGAGAATAAACACCACGCCGCCCATCGTCGGCGTGCCACTTTTTTTGGCGTGCCACTTCGGCCCTTCTTCGCGGATCATTTGACCTTCTTTTTTGAATCGCATGTAGCCGATGAATAACGGCAACACCATCACCGTGATGGCAAAGGCCGCCACCATCGGGATCAACATTTGTGCTAACTGCATGATATGCCCCTTTGAATAGATTTATGTCACTGCGTTACTGTTGGGCGAACTGAATCGTGACGCTCGCGTTGCCGAGCAGTGCGCCGGCCTTCAACGATTGTTGCGTCGCGTATCCTGAGCCCTTAAGTTTGAAGGATTTCCCTGTCAATTGTGCCAATTTTAACACATCGTTCTTAGACCAGCCAGAGACGTCCGGCATCGTCATCGCGCCGTTGGTCAGCAACACCACATGGGCATTCTTGAGCGCACTACCGCCACTCGTCGGCAACTGTTGCACGACACGCGTGCCGGTGCCGACGACCGCCGGCTTGAATCCGGCATTGGTGATCTCTTGTTGCGCAGTTGCCAGCGCCTGGTTGGTGACGTTCGGCACCGTCGCGGTTTCGTCGGTGTCCGTCGAACTGCTGCCGTCTAAGGCCAACGCCCGCGTCATCATCGGCTTGAAGATCTCAGCCATGATCGATTCCGCAGAGGCCGTCATCTTCTGTGGCTGTTTCATCGCAATATACAACACGTACTTGGGCTTCTTCGCCGGCGCCATGCCCATGACCGAGAAAATGTAGTTGCTGTTACCGGTCAGATACCCACCGCCGTTGTCAGAGGCGATCTGCGCCGTCCCGGTTTTGACGGCCAAGTCGACGCCGGCCATCTTGTAGGCAGAGCCGGTAC
>CAKQZO010000105.1 GCA_934293835.1 uncultured Lacticaseibacillus sp.
TCAGCGGCCGAGTTCTTGGCCGCAGAGGTCGACACAATGGCCACAGAAGGGCTCCAGAATTGGCCACTATACACGTCCACAGGCGCTTTGGTCGGCTGCTGTGGGCTGCATCTGCGGGCTGACAATCAATACGAATTGGCTTATCACATGCGCCCGGAATATCAGCGGCGCGAACTGGTCATCGAGGCGCTTTCGGCAGTCGTGGCGTTTGCCCGCCATGTGCGGCAGGCCTCCGTGCTGATGACCAGATGCGCGCCAGACGATCACCAGGCGCAGGCGGTTTTAAGCCAGCTTGGGTTCCACCCTGCAGATGATGGAGACTACAGGTTGGCCTTGTCGGGTTCGAGCTTTAAACGGCCGTGACGCCCAGGACACTGGGTTCGAACGTTAGGCCTCTTAAAACATTAAATCGCCGGAATATTCGGGCACATGAAAGGGGATGCGCGACAACGAAGTCACACATCCCCTTTTTGGGCGCTAATTGAGGGCCATTATTATTGGTTTTCCTTTGCGACTGGCCGCCAGATACCCAGAATCAATCCGGCGATGATGGCGCCGATGAGCAGCGACATGATAAAACCGAATTTCTGATTGGTCAAGGCCAAAGCGACGATCCCACCGTGGGGGGCAGGGACGTTGACGTGCCAGAGTTGACTGAGGCCCCCGGCAATGGCTGAGCCGATCACGCTAGAGCCGATGATGTGGACGGGGTCGGTAGCGGCGAACGGAATGGCGCCTTCGGTGATGAAGGTCAAGCCTAAGACGTAGTTGGTTAGCCCGGAGTTACGCTCAGTCGCCGTGAACTTCTTAGGGAAGAAGGTTGAGGCGATCGCGATGGCTAAAGGTGGGATCATCCCGCCGATCATGACGGCAGCCATCCACCGGCCGTCTTTAAAATTAGAAGCCTGATAGATGCCGATCGCGAAGGTGTAGGCCGCCTTGTTGAACGGACCGCCCATATCGATGGACATCATTGCAGCTAAGATCACGCCGACTAAGATCGCGTTGCCGGTACCCATGCCTTCAAGGAACCCGATCAATGCACCGTTGACAGCCGCGAAGATGGGGTTAACGATGAAGAACATGATCAGGCCCATCAACGCGAGACCGACGACCGGGTAAATCAAGATGGTCTTGAGGCCGTCGAGTGAATGTGGTAAGCCGGCGAAAAGCTTCTTCAGGCCGATGATCAGCCACCCGGCGATGAAGCCGGCTGCTAACCCACCGATAAAGCCGGCCGGGTTTTGGGCTTTGACGACTGAAGCGGCTGCCAAGGTGGCCATGTACCCACCGACAAACCCTGGCATCAACGCTGGCCGGTCACCGATCGAAACCGCGATGTAAGCGGCGAGGATTGGCACCAAGAAACTAAAGGCGTAATTGCCTAAGTTGTTTGTGAAGGTGAAGGCCATCGAGTGGGCGCCAAGCCAATTTTCGAAGATGAACGATAGCGCCATGATGATCCCGCCGCCAACGACGAATGGCAGCATGTTGGAAACCCCGTTCATGAGGTCTTGATAGATCTTGTTCCAGGTGCTCTTTTTTTCAGTGTCGGCGCTATCAGGGGTGGCACCACCTTCAGCGTGGAAGATCGCGCCTTTCTGGTCGATCGTGTCTTGGATCAATTCTTCGGGACGCTTGATGCCGTCAATGACGGGCCGATTCAACAAGTGCTTACCATCGAAGCGGGCCATCTCGACCTTCTTGTCTGCAGCAACGATCACCCCTGCGGCGCGATCGATATCTTCTGCAGACAGCAGGTGTTTCACCCCTTCGGAGCCGTTGGTTTCGACCTTGATGTCGACATTCATCTTCTCGGCAGTTTTTTTCAAGGCGGCTTCAGCCATGTAAGTGTGGGCGATCCCGGTCGGGCAGGCAGTCACAGCAACGATGTAAGGACGGGCGGTGGCTGCAACCTCAGCCGCAGTCGTCGCCGCTTGCTTGGCCTGTTCTGCATCTGCGTCATCTTTGTCCTTTGCTTCTTTAGCTGCCTGAGCGTTAGCAAAAAGTTGTTGGACTTCGTCAGGCGTCTTCGCTTGCTTCAAGGCGGCAACTAAGTCTGGGTTGATCAACAGGCTAGATAACGCGGCAAGAGCCTGTAAGTGGGTGTTGTTCGCGCCTTCAGGAGCAGCAATCATGAAAAATAGGTGTACGGGTTGGCCGTCAAGTGAATTGAAGTCGATGCCTGCGTCACTCTTGGCAAACAGCACGGTGGCCCGCGTCACCGCGGCATCTTTGGCATGAGGCATCGCGATGCCATCACCGATACCGGTAGTTGATTCTTCTTCACGTTTGATAATGTCACCGCGATACAGGTCTAGATCTGTGATGATCCCTTGTTCGTGGTACTTGGCAGTCATTTCATCGATCGCGCCGGCTTTATCAGTCGCTTTAAGATCCATGATCATGACGTCTTTAAGTAGTAGTTCTCGAATGTCCATGCTGTCCTCCTATAGTTCGTCGATCGTGATGGTTGCTAAGACTTGGTCGATTTTTGCTTTGTCAGCCAAATCAATTGAAAACGCGGTGGCGCTGCCACAGGCGAGCGCGACTTTGAACGCTTCGAGCGCCGAGCCTGTCTGGCTCAGTGTGCCGGTGAAGCCGGCTAACATCGAGTCGCCAGCCCCGACGGAATTGAGTACTGGGGCGCTTTGGACATAGCCGTGGTAGGCATGATCTTGGGTGATCATCAAGGCCCCTTTGCCGGCCATGGAAACGAGCACGTGCTGGGCGCCCAAGGCGAGAAGTTTGCGTCCGGCGTCAACGGTTTCGCCCAGTGACTGATATTCCTTATCGCCGAACAGCTCGGCGAGTTCATGATGGTTGGGCTTCACGACGTATGGATGTGCAGCCAAGGTATCTAATAACGCCTGGCCCGTGGTGTCGATCACGAACTCGGCATTCGCCGCTTTGATCGCCGGAATCAAGTCGCGATAAAAGGTTGCCGGCAATCCTGTCGGCAAAGAGCCGGCCATGACGACGATGTCGCCTGGCTGAAGCCGTTGGTGCAAAGTCGTTTTGAACGCGGCAATTTCAGATTTGTGAATCGTAGGGCCGGCCGCGTTGAGTTCGGTTTCTGCTTCTGCCTTGAGCTTGACGTTGATGCGCGAGTCTTCCGCGATCGGCGTAAAGTCTGTTTTTAGGTGTAAGGCGTCGAGGCAATCGGTCAAAAATCGGCCAGTGAAGCCGCCGGCGAAGCCTAAGGCCACAGAAGGGATTGCGAGTTGTTCGAGAATTCGCGAAACGTTGATGCCTTTGCCGCCAGGAAGCTTGTGATCACTGGTGAGGCGGTTGACCAAACCGAGCTGAAGCTGCGGTAAGCCGATGACATAGTCGATCGACGGGTTGAGGGTGACGGAATAAATCAAGATTGAACCTCCTGAATGTTGGGGTAGTCGGCATAAACCGCCGAAAGTTGGCTGATCTGACTTGTCAAGATCAGCGATTGCGTTATGGTGGCGAATACGGCGTTACTCACCGTGCCGAATTTACTGGCATCGGCGAGCACCACTGCTTGATGTGATTGGGAGATGGCCGTTTGTTTGACGATCGCTTCTTCAGCGTCAGGGGTAGTCAGCCCGAATTTCGGATGGACCCCGTTCGTGCCGAGGAAGGCAAAGTCAAAATGCCGCTGATTCAGACTGTTGACGGTTTCGGCCCCGACGGTGGCTTTGGTCGCTGATTTGATCTTGCCGCCAAGGATATACGCGTCAATACTTGCGTCAGCAAGGGCCGAGGCGTTATCGACCCCGGTCGTGACGACCGTGATTTCACGGTTGGCCAGCAAGGGGATCATCTGGGCAGTGGTCGTCCCGGCATCAAGAAAAATGCAGGCGTGTGCTGGCACCATCGCCGCAGCCGCAGCGGCGATCTGCTGTTTGGCAATCAGATTTTGGGTCGCTTTTTCGTGGACGCTGGGCTCGATCGGGGCAGTGGCTAGACGCTCAGCACCGCCATGGATCCTCCTGAGTTTGCCAGCCGCCTCGAGTTCGCCGAGATCGCGCCGAATGGTTGACTCAGATGCCCCTAGCGCCTGCATCAGCGCTTTGAGTTTGACGACCGGGGTCGTCTGAAGTTGGTTAAGGATGTAATGTTGACGTTCTTCTGTAAGCACTTGCATTCACCTCACAATGACTAGTATACGATAATAACGGTCAGAATCAACCTTTTTCTTCCAAAATCATTCAAAAAGATTTATAAAAGCGGTCAGATACGGTTTTGTACCCACAAATATTTGTAACCCCTTTCATTTGTGGGAACAAATATGGTAAAGTGAAGGCAAAGGGGGAATGCATCATGGGCAAATTAGGTGTTTCAGTCTATCCAGAACGTTCTACTTATGAAAAAGATGCCGCTTATCTTCAATTAGCGGCGCAACACGGCTTCAAGCGGGTGTTTACGTCATTACTAGAGATCAAAGGCGATGCAAGTGCGGTGATTGCCAACTTCAAGCGGGTGATCACGGCAGCCAACGCGTTGGGCATGGAAGTGATGGTCGATATCAACCCCGCGCTGTTCGAACAACTTGGCGTGACGTATGATAACCTCAAATTTTTCCACGATCTCGGTGCCTGGGGGGTGCGCTTGGACCTAGGCTTTACAGGGGCCGAAGAGGCGACAATGTCGCGCAATCCATATGGGCTTAAGATCGAAGTGAATATGTCGCAAGGGACGCATTACATCGATAACATCATGAGCTTCAACCCCAACCCAGAAAACTTGTTGGGCTCACATAACTTCTATCCGCACCGCTTCTCGGGCCTCGGCCAGGCGTTTTTTGAGCGGGCGACGGCGATGTATACGCGCTACAACCTCAACACCGCGGCGTTCGTCAATTCACAGGCGGCCACCTTCGGCCCGTGGCCGACCCAAGATGGTCTATGTTCGCTAGAAGCACACCGTAGCCTGCCGATCGCGACACAGGTGAAGCACTATGTTCTGCTTGGTTCGATCAACGATGTGATCATCGGTAACGCTTATGCCTCAGAGACGGAGCTACAGGCAGCGCAATCAGCATTCACGGCCGATTATCCGAGCTTACGCGTAGTGCCTGAGGTATCAGCAACGGCTTTAGAGCAGGAGTTGTTGTTTGCCAATGCGCACAGCTATCGTGGGGATGCCTCCGAGTATTTGCTTCGGTCGACGCAAACGCGAGTCAAATACGCTGACCGTGATTTTGCGCCACATCACACGGTGCCGATCGAGTGCGGCGATGTGTTGATCGACAATAACGGCTACGGCCAGTACAAGGGCGAAACCCAGATCGCCTTGCAGGCAATGCCCAACGATGGGCGGGTCAACGTCGTCGGGCACGTGCATCCAGATGAATTATTTCTATTAGACTACCTTAAGCCGTGGAGTGGTTTCACGATGACCAAGGCCTGAATAAGCTCACTTTAAACAACCTCACAGCGCGCGTGCGTCGTGAGGTTGTTTGTATTGGTGGCGGGCTGGTATAATGAACAACGGATGTGCCCGCATTGCAATGCGATGCGGATTTCGTTATGATATATAGACCATACGCACGGTTCAACAGGAGGATGTTATGTTTGTCGATCAGGTGACAGTGGAAGTACAAGCCGGTAAAGGAGGAGACGGGATGGTTGCCTTTCGGCACGAAAAGTTTGTCCCGTTCGGCGGCCCGGCAGGAGGAGATGGCGGCCGTGGCGGCAGCATTATCTTCTATGTTGATGAAGGACTGCGGACGTTGATGGATTTTCGTTATCAGCGACATTTTAAAGCCAAGGCTGGGGGTAACGGACAAGGCAAATCGATGTATGGGCGCAAGGCCGAAGATTTGCGGGTGGCTGTGCCAGCCGGGACGACCGTCACCGACGCGGATACCCATGAGGTGATTGGGGATCTGACTCAGCCTGGTGAAGAGCTCGTGGTGGCTCGTGGTGGCCGCGGCGGGCGGGGGAATATCCATTTTGTTTCGCCGAAAAATACCGCCCCAGAAATTGCCGAAAATGGTGAGCCGGGCATTCATCGCTACGTTCAACTCGAATTAAAAGTATTGGCCGATGT
>CAKQZO010000106.1 GCA_934293835.1 uncultured Lacticaseibacillus sp.
TCGTCGAATACATGAACACGCAAACCGGCTATGGTCGCGACTTGAAACAAGACTATCTCGATAACAGCACTCGGCTTTTCTCTTGGCTGACTGAAGACGACTGGTCAAACATTCTCAACTTCAATTACTCGCTTCCAGCTGCTGAAAACTGGAATAAACCGACGAATTATGCCCGCGCCCTCAACATCCACGGCGACTTGGATCGCAACATCATCATCGGTATCGACCAAAACGGCACGCGCCAAGATCCCAAAGCCCTGATTCCCGCCAATTCACCGTATTACCGTTTCACCAAGACTTATCGCCTCATGGCTGATGCGCACGACTACACGCCTGCAACCGTTCTCGACCCAGGCATCAAAACGATTGCCTTCTTCGGGCACTCGCTTAGCCATGCGGACTATTCATACTTTCAAAGCATTTTCGACTTCTACGAAATTTACAGTTCACAGATTGTTCTGAAATTTTTCTACTATGTTTGGGATAATGATCGAGCCGATAAAATCAAAGTGGCGCAGTTCACTCGTATAGCCAGCCTGTTCCAGGCATATGGTGAAACCCTCGATAACAAAGATCACGGAAAAAATCTGATGCACAAATTGTTGCTGGAGCGTCGGCTACAAATCATTCGCATCCGTGAAGGCTTCAAAGAAAGCAACTATCCCGAAGGCAAAGAGTCCGTATATGGTTATCTTAGCTGAAAGTTAAGAGCCAGCCCAGATTTCTCCGGACTGGCTCTTTATTTCTTGGCATGGAACCACTTGAATGTAAGCGCCCAATAACAGACCGGATATGAATACCTGATTCTGGGCGTTATGATTGCCTCATCAAATATGGTGAGGTGATTTTGTTGGGTGCTTACACTTGGATTCTACCAATTTAAACATGTTTTCCTCAATCAAAAACGCCATTAAGTCTGTACGTCTGACCATCACTTACTTTTTGACAAGTGAAATCTGTCCACCCGTCGCCAGTGGCTTACTCGTAATCTCATACACGACGCGGTTGATGTGCTCCACTTCGTTGACGATGCGGGTCGAAACTTTCTGCAAGACTTCCCAGTCGATGCGGGCGAAGTCGGCGGTCATGCCATCAATCGAGATAACGGCACGGAAGCCCGACCGGACGGTGAAGTCCTGCCAGATAACTTCGTCGAGTCCGACCTTCTTGATCTCGTCTCAAGCGTGGCCCTCGTTGACAGCCTCCTAAACCGCTGTCATCTCAACGATTCATCCCTTCAAATTACACTTTGGTAGGCTAGTGTTTTAACCCCAGTTATCGGCGATCGCAGGCGCATTCCGTTCAGCCCAGGGCTTGCTCCCGCTCTTCTAAAAATTGTCGTAATTGCACTTCTAAATCGATATCTGCTTCATCCGAGATTGAGGCTAACCACCACATACACTCAGCTAATTTATAGCCCAATGTTGGCGTGGGCTCTTCCTTCGGCCAGCTACCAGTTTGGGCCATCACATTGCGCCCGAGTAATCCTGCATCTGTCAAAAAAAGACAGCGCGTCTTGCTCCAGCGTCCAAGGATGCCCGTCTTGGGCAACCTCTAGCTCATGATAACGTGCACGAATGGCGGTTGAACGGTTCATAAACTCATTGATATCCAAAGTATTTCCCTCATTTGATTGTGATTAGTATTTTATCGACTGATTACCGCTAAATTCGACGCCTGATTCAGTCACCGATCCGCACTTGATCTCACTGCTCATTTGCTCCGCGAGTTTTTCATCACCACGACTCTAAAAGGTGATCTGCGGCGACGAGCGACCACGCCGCTTGGATAATGAATGACACAAACATCTGGTGTCTAAGCTTGAGTTCCATAAGAACTCCTTTACGATAAGACAACTATTTGGTGATAAGGTAATGCCAGTCACTCGCCACAAGGCTGACGAAGCAACTGCTTATATCTTTAAGCAACAACGCCAGCCCAGATTTCTCCGGACTGGCTCTTCATTCCAAAAGTATCTAATTACTTCAATGATACTGGCGTTGTACTATTCTGTCTGTTCATGCCATTCACTGAATTCTTCGTATTCATCTGAATCTTCGCCATAGTACGCTTTTGCGCCTTCATCAACTTCTTCATCCATATCATAGTCACTGTCATCATCTTCATCCGAATCGTAATCACTATCATCATCCACGTCATAGTCATCATCAGTTGAGTCTGTTGATGTTTGTTCCGTGTCATAGTCGCTACTATCATCTTCATAATCACCGCACCCCGCCAACGATAGTGCAAGGAGTGGTAGCAGTACAAGCACTAGTAAAACCCTTTTATTCTTGATCATTTGAACTCCATCTCTTCCTTCTGGGGGCATCTAATGCCGTTATTTCCCTGAAAATATAAATTTTAAGCAATAGAAAACCGCTTCAGCTGAGAAGCGGTTTTCCACCCAAATATCCAACCCGTATAACAAATATTTGATTAAATTACCTACGCAACACTAAAACTCTACTCCCATTCGACCGTCGCCGGTGGCTTACTCGTGATATCATACACAACGCGGTTGATGTGTCCCACTTCGTTGACGATGCGGGCCGAGATCTTCTGCAAGACTTCCCAGTCGATGCGGGCGAAGTCGGCCGTCATGCCGTCGATCGAGGTGATGGCGCGGATGGCGATCGTGTAGTCATACGTCCGGCCGTCGCCCATGACGCCGACGGAGCGGAAGCCTGGCAGGACGGTGAAGTATTGCCAGATGGCTTCGTCGAGGCCGGCCTTCTTGATCTCGTCACGCAAGACCGCGTCGGATTCGCGGACGATTTCCAACTTGTCTTCGGTGACTTCGCCGAGGACGCGGATGCCGAGGCCTGGGCCTGGGAACGGCTGGCGCCACACGAGTTCGTGTGGAATGCCGAGGCGTTCGCCGAGTTCGCGGGCTTCGTCTTTGAACAGCTTGTTCAGCGGTTCGATCAGCTTGAACTTCAGGTCATCAGGCAAGCCGCCGACGTTGTGGTGACTCTTGATGGTCTGGGCCGTGTCGGTGCCAGACTCAACGACGTCCGTGTACAGCGTGCCTTGGGCGAGATAGTCGATGCCATCGAGCTTGCGGGCTTCGGCGTTAAAGACTTCGATGAAGTCGCGGCCGATGATCTTCCGCTTCTGTTCCGGATCGGTCACGCCTTTGAGATCGCCCAAGAAGCGGTCCGCGGCATCAACCTTGATGATCTTGACCCCGAGGCCCTTGCCCAAGGAATTCATCACCTGATCAGCTTCGTTCTTGCGCAACAGGCCGTGGTCAACGAAGATCGCGGTCAGCTGCGAGCCGATTGCCTTGTTCAGCAGCGCGGCTACGACCGAGGAATCGACTCCGCCGGACAAGCCAAGCAGGACCTTCTTGTCACCGACTTCTTCGCGAATGGCCTGAATCTGGTCATCGATGAAGTCGCCCATGTTCCAGTTGGCTTCGGCGCCGCAGACATCGAAGGCAAAATGATGCAGGATCTCATGACCGTACTTCGTGTGCTGCACTTCGGCGTGGAACTGGATCCCATAGAACTTACGCACATCGTCGTCCATCGCCGAGATCGGGCAGTTGTCGCTGGTTGCCGTCACGCGGAAGCCGGCAGGAGCTTCGCGCACCAAGTCACCATGACTCATCCAGACCGTCTGCTGTTTTGGCAAGCCGGCGAAAACGGCGGCCTTGTCGTCGGTGACCGTGATGTCGACCTTCCCGTATTCACGGTTGTCGGCCGGCTCCACCTTGCCGCCGAGGCGTTGTGCCATCAGCTGCATGCCGTAGCAGACACCTAAGATCGGGATCCCGAGCTTGAAGATGTCTTCATCAACGCCCAATGCCCCTTCATCATAAACCGAGTTCGGGCCGCCAGAGAAAATGATCCCTTTTGGCGCGATTGCTTTCACTTCCGCAGCCGTGATCGTGTGCGGCTTCAGTTCGGAGTAGACCCCGAATTCACGAATCCGCCGCGTGATCAACTGGTTGTATTGACTCCCATAATCAAGCACGATGATCTTGTCGTAATCTTGGTTTGCCAAGCTTTTCCACGCTCCCATTTCTTGTATTGAACTAATTCTACTGATAATTAGGCTTGCGGTCAATCCGCGATGAGAACTTTCCCATTCACCGCACCGCACTCGTGTCGACATACCCCAACCAAGTGCCACCTTGGCGCTTCGTCCACAGGGAATATACCGCGCGATTGACGCCGACGACGTTGCGCGAGGTGACAAAAACGCTGCGGTTCACATACCCGTTGGTGGTCCCAAGTTTCTTTTGTAGCCAGAAATCGCCATAGCGGACGCTACCGGCCTTGCGGATCGTCAGCGTCTTGTTCACGGCTGTGGTGGTGACGTTGCTGAAGTCTGCACTGTTGGTCCACCCCTGGAACTTGCCGGCGCTGTTGTAAAGTGCCGAATACCACTCGCCGTTGAACGCCATCGCAGTTTGCTTGATGCGGAAAATTTGGTTGGCCGCCGTAGTGCCCAGCACTGCGAAGCCGAGGTCCTTATATCGGTTCCACTTGGCATAGCGCACATACACCAGCTTATTGGCAGAAAGCACGTTGGCACTGGTGTTGCGCCACTGCAAGACGGTATTGCGGATGCTTGTGGTCAACGGCACGCCACCGTTGGTCTGCTTGCCGATCTCGAAGCCATGCACTGCCTTGATGCGCTTGGCCGCATCGTACAGCGGGCTGCCCGACGCCCCCACCGTCGCGTCGATCGGATATAGTGCGACCGCGCCGACACTGGTGATCGGCCCGCTACTGGTTCCCAACGCGCCACCGAGGTCGCTGGAATACCCGGACAGCGTCAGCGTCTCCTTGGCCCGAATGCCGGCCGCCGTGGTCAGCCAGCCGGTCGTTTTGCCAATCGGCGAACGCAGCTTCACCACCGCAACGTCACTGGCAGTGCTCGGCTTCGCCACGTAGCTGCTCATCAGGCGCAGCTGGCTACTAAGCGCCGTGCCGTATGGGGCCTTGCCGCGGTTGTAGGCCGGCACCACCTCGACGCGCGATGCGTAGCCACCATACAGCGGCGAGTACACCACATGCCCTGCCGTCAACACCGTCTCCGCGCCGATCAGCGCCCCACTTCCTTGCAGATACAAGCCGTTGAGCTTAGGAAAATACGCCCGCACATATACCATAGCCCGGTATGGCCAAGCCGTGGTGTTTGCCACCCGCACCCGCGTGTCTTGGCCGATCACCGCCGCGTTAACTTGGACAGGGCCAGAAGCTTGCTAATAGCAAGCCGACAAGGCCAACTCGCCAGATTTTCAATTTCATGATTCGATTCCCCCATTTTTGCTTCGTCCCAATTGCTTCACCTGAGTCGCCACACCACCTTCAGCCAGCCGAGAAAGCGCATGGCCCAACCTGAGGGCACCAGTGTCCAAACTGTTGTTCTCAAGCTGGTACGGTCATTATACTCAGTTAATCTGAAAGCGCAAACATTTTGTTCTATCGATGACGCACAAAAATAGGCAACCCCAAACGGTGTCCACCGCTGGGATTGCCTATCTTTGCCGAGCCCGTGAAGTCACTCTTATTGTCCGTGAAGCGCATTTGGACGCACCAAAGCCGCGGTACGATGTTCCGTATCGCGGCAGTTTTTTGGGTAAGTCAAATAAGCGATTTGACGATCTATTTTTTTACTATGGGCAGTTCAGGCGAATCGCGCACTTAAAGAGGCCTACTGATGCTGTCAATTTTTCCAGGGGTGCCCGGGGAAACTGACGTGTCTGTTTGCGACTTGTTGTGGGCGATCCTCCTTTCATAGTCGAGCTGCATTCGGCAACGCGCTAGGCCTAACGGTACTCCTCTCTGCGCGAACAAGTTCGCTCCGCGATGAGTACTCGTTACGCGACGCGCTAAGTGCGCCGAATTCCGCTCTGTGGTTAGTCGAGCTACGTGGTGCAACGGTGAGGCGTCTAAGCTGTTTCGGCCGTGCACGGCTTCGCCGCACAAGTCCAACCCATCTTAGCC
>CAKQZO010000107.1 GCA_934293835.1 uncultured Lacticaseibacillus sp.
GGGGGAAGTGTACGCTCAACTTTCAAAAATAGATCTTAGAATCTTGCCTCAACTCCTTGACTCTTTACCACAAGACTGTATCGTTAAAATACGCAAAAAGTCCTCGCTTGAAGCCTCACCACGCAAATCGTGGCTGGCACCAAGCGCTACTTCACGCCTGTCGAACCAAACCCGGCGGTACGCTGGTTGCCGTTGCCAAGATCGCCATCGGCAAGCAGATACGGCATAAAGATGCCTTGGCCGATGCGCTCGCCTTTGGCGATCACCACGTCACGCGGCGAGCAGTTCACCATCTGAATGAAGATCTCCCCTTCATTGCTAGGATTATTGTAATAATCGGCATCGATGACCCCGATCCCATTCGGAATCACTAGGCCGCGCTTCAACGGGTTCGACGAGCGGTTCGCCAACACCAACACCTCGTTGGGCTGCATGTAAGCTTTGATGCCAGTCGGCACGAGCAAGGGTTTCAAGATCCGACTCGCCCGCTGCATGTCTTCTGCGGTCAGCGGGTGTTCGTTTTTGATCAAGCGAAACAGCCGAATGAAATCGTAGCGCCAGATCGACTTCAACACGAAGTCCTCACGCGCAAAAAAATCATACCCCGCCGCATTTTTGGTCTGCCGTTCTGGCAGCTTCAAGCCTTGATCGGCGTATGCCGACACAATTTCAAATCCTCTTTGCTTCATGATTTCCTCCATAAAACGTACTAAATAGTATATTACCACGAGACCCGATTGTAATCGGCCTTTAGTCCTGCTAAATTTAAAGCAAAGCCTGACGAGACCGCTTACGCGCTCGTCACACTTGGTAAACTGAGTTAAGCTGAGCGTCGGAGTTGCTTTTTCCCAATCTATGGAGGTTGTATGATGGAATTCTCTCACGAACCAAACCGTATTTTCAAAGAAGTCGACGGCAAGCTGTTAGCAGAAGTTACTTTTCCTGACATTGACGATGGTCAGGCCTATGTCATCGATCATACCTTCGTTGACAGCAGCTTGCGCGGCCAAGGCATCGCCGGTCAGCTGATCCAAGCCGTCGTCACCCAGGCCCGGGCCGAAGGCAAGCTGCTGGAGCCGCTGTGCTCATACGCCCGCCACGCGTTTGCCACCCATCCCGAATACGCCGACGTTTTACGCCCGACCAAAGAGAATTAAGTGTTACACTAGATTTAATCAGCTTAGAGGAGGATACAATGTCGAACGCAATCACTACAGATGATCTCAACCAATACCAACAAGATTTAGCCCAAACCCCTGGTGCTGCCGCATTGCAAAAGGCGGTCATGAACAACGGCGTCCTTAAATCCGCCGAAAGCATCGAAGCGCAAACGAAGATGACCCCGACCTTCTCCATCGACTTGGCCACCGGGGCGGTCGCCAATCAGAAACAGTCCGGACGTTGCTGGATGTTTGCAGCGCTCAACACCATGCGCCACAGCATCCAGGCACAGTTCAAAATTCGCGATTTTGAACTCAGCCAGAACTACACCTTTTTCTGGGATAAGTTCGAAAAGTCGAACTACTTCTACGAAAACGTCCTAAAAACTGCCGACCAAGCACTAGACTCACGCAAGGTCGCGTTCTTGATGGCCACCCCGCAACAAGACGGCGGCCAGTGGGACATGCTGACGGCCTTGATCGACAAGTATGGCATCGTGCCTAAGTCCGCCATGCCGGAGACGTTCTCTTCTTCGGCTTCGCGCGAGCTCAACAGCGTCTTGAATCTGAAGTTGCGGCACGATGCCGTGGCCTTGCGCCAACTGGCGGCCGCTCAAGCCGGCGATGATGCCATCCAAGCGGCAAAGTCCAAGATGCTTTCAGAAGTTTATCGCATCTTGGCCTACACGCTGGGCAATCCGCCGACGACCTTCGACTTCGAGTATCGTGATACCGACAAGGCCTACCACATCGACCGCGACCTGACCCCACAGACGTTCTACACCAAATACATCGGCTGGAACCTCGATGCGTATCAATCGATCATCAACTCTCCGACCGCAGACAAGCCTTACGAGCATCTCTATACCGTTGAGATGCTTGGCAATGTCATCGGTGGGCGTGAAGTGCGGCACTTGAACCTCTCGATCGAAGACTTCAAGACGTTGGCGGTACGCCAACTTGAGGCAGGCGAGTCTGTCTGGTTCGGCTCTGATGTCGGCCAATCTTCCGATCGTAAAATCGGGATCTTGGACACCGATATTTACGACCAAGACGGCCTTTTCAACGTCGATCTCAGCATGTCCAAGGCGGAGCGGCTCGACTACGGCGAATCGTTGATGACGCACGCCATGGTGTTGACCGGGGTCGACATTGTCGATGGCAAGCCAACCAAGTGGAAGGTCGAGAACTCCTGGGGCGATAAGGTCGGCGATAAAGGCTACTTCGTCGCGTCTGACGCATGGTTCGACGAATTCGTCTACCAAATTGTGATCAACAAGCGCTTCCTTTCGACCAAACTCCAAGATGTCATCAAGGCCGAACAAGCCAAGCCAACGGTCCTTGCGCCTTGGGATCCGATGGGCGCCCTTGCCTAATTGGTTGCATCGCCAACTGTCGATTCGTTATGCTTAAGATAGGCAAAGATGCCTGTGTTGCAACGACCACCCAGTGAAGGAGGACTTCTCATGAGCTTAGATGGTAAACTCGACAGCACCAAAGATAAGATCTCAGGCAAGGTGAAGGAAACGGAAGGCAAGCTTTCCAACGACAAGGCGCGCGAGGCCCAAGGCAAGGCCGAGACGTTACGCGGTAAGGTGAAAGCCAAGCTCGACGACGCCAAAGACGCGATCGACGATAAGCTTGACGACCTCAAGCACGACAGCGATAAAGCAGACTAGCAAATAGGGGCTGTGACAAAACGTCACAGCCTCGTTTTTGTACCCGAATATTCCGCTGATGTTACGTTCCAAATAGGCCGGCATCGAGCAGATAGCGTAGCAGCCACTAGGTCCAAAGTTCGGACCCAGCGTCTGCTTAGGCTATCCGTCGGTACCAAAACCGCCTTTTGTCACAGCCCAAAATAGGCACCGACTCAAACGCGAGCCGGTGCCTGTTTATTTGGCTTTTGCAAGAAGCCAGTCAGCGACTGCCTTGCCTCGATGGTCACACCACCACAGCCCGAATCCAACGACGGCACAGATACCCAACAGATTCAAAGGTAGAAACATCACGCCCATCACCCCACCGGCGACGAACGGGGATTCGAGGATCGTCCCGCCAACACTGATCGCGATGACCGCGATCACGAACACCGCGTCGATTGGCAGCCAGTGGCTGAGCGCGATGCCTTGGGCCGTCGCACAAAACAGCACTGGGAAAATGTCGCCACCGATCCAGCCGGTATTCAGACAGATCGTCAATAAGCCCAACTTCAGGCCCGCCGCCAACATCAAGAACCCGGTGGTTTGGTGCTGCCAACTGCCGGCCAACAAATGAAAATTGGCCATCCCAGAATAGTTGATCGCCGGCAGCCACAAACTCGCCGCGTAAATCGCGACCCCGCCAACCAATACCAGGCTGATCAAGCGCTGGACTCGACTCAAGAGCAGGCGCCGAAGCATGATCATCAACCGTAGCTCGATGTGCCCAACCAGCCGCCCGATCATGAACAACGGCACGAGCCACGCCAGCTCCCGCATCCCCCAGGTCGATTGGCCGAGGCACACGCGTACGGACGGTTCACCGCCGTACTTGCAGGTCAGATAAAAGGCCAGGCAGCCAATCATTAGCTCCAGCACCGCAAGTGGGGTCCACCATGATGTTTGCGCCTCTGCGGAACGCTGGATCCGGAAGCGATGCGGGGTCACTGCGGCCCGCAGGCGCAAGCGCCAATCTGCAGTCCAATTCGCCGCAAGCCAGCGCTGCTTCTCAGCCAGCCACACCCCGCCCATGACCGTGGTGCTGACCAGCGTCGCCTCTGGCCCGAGGCTCGTGCCACTGGTCAGAATCAAGGCGGGCACCACCAACTGTAACCACAAGTACCGCATATCCGTCGTCCCACTGTGCGCCAGGTCGGCGCGAATCGCGCCTAACGGGCGGGGCAGTTGGCCGATCGTCGAATGGATGAGCAGCAACAGTGCGCCAATGCCGACGAGCCACACCGCGTTAAACCAAGGACGCCAGGTCGTGCCCAACCCGACCAGTCCAATGAGCGCCCCTTGTAATAAGTAGAATCCGCCTAACAAGCTGCCAAGCCCCGCGCTACAAATAATCCCGTAGCCGCCAATCATGACTCGTTTCATTCGTCCTCCGCTTCTTCCTTCAAAAACAGCACCTTCCAGCATACCGGTGCGCTTTTGCCCTGTCCATGCGTGAGAATTTTCAGAAACTTGTGCCCAGCTATCCCCGATCGTTCAACCCGGCGAACGCAAAAAACGCTTGCCAAGCCAATCCCCAAGGTGTGGATTCGCTCGGCAAGCGTCTATTGAGGTGGGCGCTTCTAGTCCGTCGCCAACACCGTCTTATCTAGAATCTGCAAATTCGTATCCAGCGTGTACACGATCGGCTGGGCGTTGGCGACTTCGACTTGGTCGATCCCAGCATCGGAAATCTGTTCCAGATACTTGATCAACGCCCGCAACGTCGAGCCGTGCGCGACGACTAACTGATTCTGCCCCGCTAATAGGCGCGGGGCCAACGCATCCGTCCAATAAGGGACCAGTCGCGTGACCGCATCGGCCAGGCTTTCCCCACGGGGGATGATGCTCGCAGGGTATCCCGCGTAGCGCCGGGAACGATCAGGATGCATCAGAAGCGGGGGCCGCCCATAAAAACTCCGTCGCCAAACCGCGACCTGTGCGGCACCGAAGAGCTGCCGTGTCTCATCTTTGTTGATTCCCCGCAAAGCGCCGTAATGCCGTTCGTTCAAGCGCCAGGACTTGGTAATCGGCAACCAATTGGCGCCAAGCACATCTTGCACCAAATACGCCGTCTTGATCGCCCGCTGCAACAGTGACGTATGCACCCGATCAACCGCGATCCCCGTCGCCGCCAAGGCCTTGCCTGCCGCTAAAGCCTGCTGCACGCCGTGAGGAGTCAACGGCACATCCGACCAGCCTGTGTAAGTATTCGAGAAATTCGCAGCACTTTCGCCATGCCGCAACAAAATCAATTTGACCATCATGCGCCTCCAGTCTTTCCATTGTACCATTTTCAAAACAAATGAAAAAATGGCTGGAAAATGAGATTACAATTATATATATTAAGTATAATTCAATTACGTTCAAGCCGAGAAGATCACAAAGCGCGTCGACCCTAGCTTTCACATTACGCCTGAGGACTATCTGCACGTTATGGGGACTACGGTTGAGCTGTTCCCGCTGAAGCTGAAGGGGATGCATGAAACGACTTATTAACGGCTACGCGTCAAGTATGTGCACTACATCGAGAAAGGCAACCGACTGCAACGGCATTTCTTCGCGACAATCCGATTCTAGCCCTGGCGGATAGGTGACGTTCAGAACTACAAAAAGGCGCCACCCCCGCAAGAAGGTGACGCCCCGGTACCAAACGGCTAGACGCTGCCGCCGCTTAAACCTACTTGCGGCCATCTAGCCAGTGATCTACCATAAGTAAGATCACACCAACAAGTAGGGGCGCGATAATCGCTTGATCGAATACGGACATGCTCACCACCACCTTTCGGCGCGGTATCGCGTTCGCAAGGCGCAATGGCAACATAATTATACATGAAACGCAATCCCAGGAGTACCCCGGGTGGTTGTCGAGCTAGTTACATTCATGCTATACTATACCCAGATCGAAGACGGGCATACCGCCACATTCCGCACAGACCGCAAGCTGTGCGGTCTTTTTTGTGCCCGGCAGATTGTCAAACTAAGTGCAACACTTTATCAAAGAAAACCTCAGATGGGCTTTTATAGTCTAAAACCTTTCTA
>CAKQZO010000108.1 GCA_934293835.1 uncultured Lacticaseibacillus sp.
CATCTGTCACCTTCGCCATCTGGGTACGAACTAACTGGGCAACCTGCGCGTCACTCAACTCAGCCAATGGCGTGTCTGCGGTGATCGCCGCCTTGAGACTCTGGTCAAGCACCGCATGGTACAAGCTTCCAGAATCAAGCGGCGTGAGGGCAAACTCTGGACGTGGCTGTAAGCGCAACCCATAGCGAAGAAAATATTCAAAGGGATTCCGGTGATAGGTTTCGAGTTGCGAAATCGAGATATTCAAATGTTCGCCGTAAAGCTGCTTGGCCAATTCAGGATCGAGCGTCCCGGCACTATTATCGTAATTCAAGCCCGCGTCGAGATGATTGGCGAGGGCTTGCAACCATGGGGATTGCGCCTTGATTTTGGTCAACACTTGCGGCCAAGCATAGCCGATGGCGATATGCTGGTCGCGACTGAGACGTGCGACCCGGACAAAGTCACTGAGCAGGCTCCTTGGACTCCCCGCAAGCTGACTGATTGGCGTGCCGATTCCGGCTGGTCCCCATGTCGTTTCACTGAGGGCTAAAGCGGCTTGCATGCGCGTATAATACACCGACGGATGGTTTTCTTGTTCCGTGAAGCCGGGATAACTGATGGTTAACGTCTCACTCGCCGCAAGCATGGCGACATAGTTGATGAACGGGTCCCCTAATGATGACTGCGGTCCGTTGAGTGGTAGCCACGCGGTGTCGGGCAGGTATGGTTGTAGCTGCTCGCGATCATCCGCCGACAACAATGCCTTGTCATCTGGGACGTCTGGCATCACGAGGCTAGTGGCGCCGATCACGAAAACATGCTTGGCTTTCGGCAAGCGCGTCAGCGCAGTTTCAGAGACGATGACTTGGTCAAGCGTTGAGGGAATCTGGGTGTACGTCGCACTGGCAAAGCCGGCAGCAATCAAATCGCGAAATTGCGCCTGGTCAAACGGGGTCTCACCCAAAATTGCGACATAATCGTCGAGAATGCCGATGAAGGTCGCCCACGCCTGCTCACCTGCTTGGCTCGCCGCCAAATCGCCGCGATCGATTGCGTTATCGCGCCATTGCTGAAGCTGAGTGCTGACCCCATGCGCCACCAACCACCGGTATAAGGCATTAGCAGCCTCTAGACCTGTGGTTGCACTGGCGAGGGTGGCAAATAGCGGTGGTAAGCTTGTGGCCACAAATTTGCGAATGCGATTGATGGCCGCATCCTTATCGGGATCTGACGCGTCAGGCCGTGATTCGTCTTGACGTCGCCGAAAATATTGCCAATCACGATCTTGCACCCAGGCACTGCCCCTAAGGCCAGTGCGCAACAAGTGATTGTCACACAAATCAACCGCGTGGCGGAAGTCGGCTAACGTCATCGTCTCCGGAATGACAAGCTCTGTTCGGAGCAGGCGCATCACGTCTGGATATTGATAATGATGGTCGGAGATTGCAAACAAGCTGTCCAGCAAAGCAACCAGTGGATGGTGTTGCATCGGCTGTTCACGGTCAACAAACACCGGTAAGTCATATTCACCAAAGATCGGGGCAATCAGCTCCTGATAAGGGTCCAAGTGCCGAGCAATCACTAAATAATCGCGGTAACGCGCCCCTGCATGCACCCCTTGGGAGATCAGCTGCGCGACCCGCCGTAATTCGGTGTATGGTGAATCCGCTTTTGCGAGGGTGATTCCGCCTGCTGCCTTGATTCGGCGTTGCCACGTCGGTTGATCGGCAAGCGGGGTCATCTTCGTGTCCGCAACGAAAAAAGCCTCAGTCGCTGCCATCGCGGTGCTGATCGTCCGCTGCGGCGCCTGACGCGGCGATAAAACCGTGACCTGTAACTGAGTCGCCCGCTGCATCAACCGAGCGTATAGGCGCTTGGCCGGCAAAAAAAGGTCTGGTCCAGTAACCTCGCCTCTGGGAACCTCGTCGAGCGTCAAGCAGATACTGACGTTGGCAGCACTAGCCATCATCACATCAACGAGTTGGGCTTCGCTGGCGGCTAAGTCGTTAAAATGGTTGAGGATGAAAAACGTATGGCTCAGGTCACTAGTGCTGAGTGCTTGGCGCAAACCCGCAAGCAAGCTCGGCTGAGTGGCGAACGGGCCGATGGCCGCTTCATAAGCGTGCATCATCACGACGAGATCTTGCAACTTAGCACGGTGACGATCGGCTCCAGGCAGGTCGGCCACCGCTGTTGCTAAGACCTCGGCGTCGACTCGGCCTTGCAAGAGCTCGGCGAGCTGGGTGGCAAGCTTTTCAACGAAGCCTTGCGCATGAACAAGGCCATTGAACAGTTGTAGCCGGTCAGCGTTCTCTTGCAACAAGCGCGCAACCAACATGGTGTTGCTCGTCGTGTCAAGCCGCGGCTGGGCGTAAAGCGCCGTGTCTTTGAGAAAGTACCATGCCAAGCGTGAGAACGACAAGACTTGGACGCGGTCTTGGGCGATTGGCGTATGTGGTGTCTGCCGGAGCCCCTGCATGAGGCTGACTTCAGACTCAAACTTGACGTGGTTTGGCACCAAATAAAAAATGTGGGCCTGCGGGTCTTGCAACGCAGTTTGTACTTGGGTGACGACTGCCTGACGATGATCAGCACTAGCAGCGCCGAGAATGAACTGTAAGGCCATGATCTTCCTCCTTATGACTGCTTCAAGTGTAGCACAACCTAGCCGATTCTCATGCTTTAGGGTATAGTTTAAAGGGAAGTTTAGAGGAGAATAATTATGCATGAAGCAAGTGGCAAAAGTTATGCCAAAATCATCTTAATTGGCGAGCATGCGGTCGTTTATGGCTATCCGGCGAACGCCTTGCCAGTGAAATCAATCCAGTTAACCGCGCATCTCAGTCCCCGAACAGACCATCAACAACAGATTCATTCCACCTTTTATGTCGGAACGCTGCAAGCCGCGGCCACGACCGCCTTTGACGGTATCGCGGAATTGCTTGAGGCGTTGCTCGCCCACTTCGGCCAAGCTCAGGCGGGGTTCACCTTGACGATTGAAAGTGCCTTACCGCCTGAGCGTGGAATGGGTAGTTCGGCGGCAACGGCTACTGCAGTCGTGCGAGCGGTGTTTGCAGCTTGCGATGCCAAATTGACGCGCGCTGAGCTCCTTAAGTGGACAGCACGGTCTGAGCGCGTGATCCACGGCAACCCTAGCGGCCTAGACGCTGCAACGACTAGCGCCGATGCACCACAATGGTTCACCAAGGGACATGCACCGAAGCCGATCGCTTTTCCGACTAACGGGACATTAGTGATTGCCGACACGGGGATCCCAGGACAGACGAAAACTGCCGTTGCGGCCGTGGCCATGCACTTGCAAGCCAATCCGCGTGCGACCAAGCCGCGACTCGCTGCCATCGGGACTGCGGTGCAACGCGCGGCGGCAGCCTTGGTCGCCGATGACCTGGTCGCCCTCGGTCGCCAGTTAGACAACGCCCAAACGCAACTCGTCGCCCTTGGGGTTAGCAGCGCGCTCCTCGACCGCTTGATCGCTGCCGCACGCAACGCTGGGGCGTTAGGGGCCAAGCTCACGGGTTCAGGTCAAGGGGGATGCCTGATCGCACTGGCCAAGGATCCTAATCAGGCCGCTCAGATTCAACGTGCGCTAACGGCTGCCGGTGCCAGTGCCACCTGGCAGTATAACTTTGCTGCAGAGGCACTTTAAGGAGGGAATACTTTGACAGTCACGGCTCGGGCACATACGAATATCGCGCTGATCAAATATTGGGGCAAGCGCGATGCCACGCTAATTCTGCCCTACACGAGTAGCGTCTCGCTCACGCTGGCAGACTTTTACACGGACACCACGGTTCGCTTCGATGCGACTCTCAATGCAGACACCTTTACGCTGGATGGCCAGCCTCAACAGACAACAAAAGTCAGTGCGTTTTTAGACCATGTTCGGCACATGGCGGATATGACGACGAAAGCGGTCGTGACCTCAACCAATCACGTGCCCACCGCCGCGGGACTGGCCAGTTCTGCATCGGCTTATGCGGCCTTGGCACTTGCTGCCAGTCGCGCGGCCGGGCTGACGCTGAGCGAACCAGCGTTGTCACGGCTAGCGCGGCGTGGCTCTGGTTCCGCGACCCGCAGCGTGTATGGCGGGTTGGCGATCTGGCATCGCGGTACTGACGACCAGTCCAGCTTTGCAGAAGCCTTGCCCGCAACGACATTACCCTTGCGGATGCTGGTCGTGCTCGTCGACAAGGGGCCAAAACCGATCAGCTCGCGTAATTTGATGGCCAATACGGTGGCCACATCACCCTATTATCCGGCGTGGGTAACGCATAATGAAAAGGCAGCGCAGCAAATGGTCACGGCGCTGGCCGAAGACGACTTTGCAACGATTGGCCATCTGACCGAGCAGAGCAGCATGCAGATGCACGCAACGATTCTTGCTAGCGATCCCGCGTTCACCTACTGGGCACCGGAAACCTTACAGGCCTGGGCACTTGTGCGGCAGCTGCGCGCAAACGGCGTGCCCGCGTATGCGACCATGGACGCCGGCCCTAATGTTAAAATCTTGACGCTGGCACCGTATGTCGCGCAAGTCCAGGCGGCTTTACGTCCAGATTTTGCCGGCCGGGTCTTAGAAACAGCACCTGGACCCGGTGCCCAAATCCTCGCGGAGGAAGATCAATGACAGAATCTCTGCAGTCTCACCGCAAAGATGAACACCTTTTTTTGGCAGAAAAATTCTATCAGACCCATGCAAGTGCTGGTTTTGATCAGATTCGGTTCATCCATAATCCCCTACCCGAAACCAGCGTATCGGCAGTCGATGTCAAACCACAACTATTCGGCTGGCGGTGGCCGTTTTATATCAACGCAATGACTGGAGGTTCGAATCAAACCGGTCAGTACAATGCGCGGCTTGGCCGGCTTGCGCATACGCTACATCTGCCGATCGCGAGTGGCTCCCAATCGGTTGCCCTTCGCGAACCTAGCCTCGTCGACACGTTCTTACCGTTGCGTCGCGAGAATCCGGATGGTTTCGTCATGGCCAATCTTGGTGGCGGCGCAACTTGGCAACAGGCGCAAGCGGCAGTCGCGATGCTCGACGCGAATGCCCTTCAGATTCACATCAACGCCGTTCAAGAGGCCGTGATGCCCGAAGGTGATCGCGATTTTCGTTGGTTGACCCACCTTCAAGACGTTGTTGCCCATGTGTCGGTCCCTGTCATCGTCAAAGAAGTCGGTGCCGGCATGACCCATGAGGCAATCGCGCAACTGGAGGCGATTGGGGTCGCCTACGTCGATGTCGGCGGGCGCGGAGGCACAAACTTCGCCCAGATTGAAAATGCCCGCACGATCGATGCCGAATTACTCGCACCCCTTCAAGAATTTGGTCAGACCACCGTCGAATCACTTCTAGAGGCACAAGCCAGTAAGGCGACGATCTTTGCGACTGGTGGGGTGCGCTCGGCGTGGGACATCCTCAAGGCCTTACGTCTCGGTGCTGACGCAGTCGGCGTGAGCGGTCAAATCTTGCACTGGCTGGTCCAGGATGGTGACGAGGCAGCTAAAGCACATTTAGAAGGCTGGCAGCAGGCGTTACCGGTTCTCATGGCAATGCTCGGCGCCCAGGACCTGCCCGCCTTGAGAGCCTTGCCAATCGTCGTCGACCCAACCCTACAAAGCTACGCTCAGCAGCGACACCTCAGTATTAAATAACACCAGTCGTTAGCGGCGACTTTTTAAATAACGGTGGCTTCAATTGGAAATACAAACTGCCCTCACTTCATGATTCAAGGCACGAATCATGAAGCGAGGGCAGTTTTTTGAAGACGTTATGATCGTGGCAGATTGGCTAAACGCGTAGCCCTTTTGGATAGACGTTCTTGATGCTACCGGCAACCAGCTTGCCGAGCGCGAACCCCTTCCCTTGATGGGTCAACAACAC
>CAKQZO010000109.1 GCA_934293835.1 uncultured Lacticaseibacillus sp.
GATGCTCGTGGACTTGGTGGTCGCCTTACCGCAAGCGGCGAGGCCGAATAGTAGTGCGAGGCTGGCGACTGCCAGCGTTATTTTCTTAAGCAAAATATGCCCTCCTCATAAGTTTCACATCATGACCCGGAGACTTAGTATACCGGACTTACTTTTAGTCGGCAACTTTCTTGAGAAAAGTCTCATCTATATCTATTCAAACGAATATAGAAAAGGTAAACTGGCTGTAGTGATTCTAATCTGCTTGGGAGGGTAAATTATGGAAATCGATAATAACCAACTGGTGGCACGTTACTATGATTTGCAGGCGCAAAATACGCCTGCGTTTGCAGCAGTCAGCGAGTATGTTCAGACACAGATCGAGGCTTTATATGAGGAGTTGAAGACGAGTTTTGCAGACACGATCGTCTTCCAGCTTGATAACGCGATGGCGGCCGCTGAAAAGGCTGGCCTAAGATTGGCGCCGGCGGAAGCCGAAATCGCGGTGACCAACTTTGTTTTGAAGACGATCGATAGCTTGGGATTATGGATTCAACCGCAGGAAGAATCCGACCCGAACACGGTCGTCGCCAAGCTGAACTTCGGAAATCGGAGTCGTTATTACTAGTCAAACGAGGCTGTGACAAAAGTCACAGCCTCGTTTTTGTACCCGACTATTCCGCTGATGTTACGTTCCAAAAGGCCGGTACCGAGCAGATAGCTACAGCAGCCACTAGGTCCAAAGTTCGGACCCAGCGTCTGCTTAGGCTATCCGTCGGTACCAAAACCGCCTTTTGTCACAGCCCCGTTTTTGGCGACTTAGTGGAGGCGCAAAAGTGACAGCAGGATCAAGGCCGCACAGGTTTGGAGTGTGCCGACGCCGAGGCCATACAGTAAGAACTTGCGGCCTTGTTGCATGAATTTCGCAAAATTCAACCGTAACCCGATGGCGGCCAACGCGATGGTTTCAAACCAGCCGGAGACGCCATGGGCGGCATTGCCGAACAAGGCAGGCAGGTCGACCGCGGAGTTCAAGACGCACAAGAGCAAGAACGCCAAGACGTACCAAGGAATCGGCAGGCGCCGCTTGGCCGTGGCGCTTTGGGGCCGGCCGTGTTGAACCTTGCGCGAGAACAGGGTCACGACGACCACCAACATGATGATGCGGGTGATCTTGAAGAGCATCGCGTATTTGACGGTCGCCGCACTCAACAGGCTTGCGCCGGCAACGACTTGGCCGACCGATTGTAGCGTGCCGCCGAGCAAGGCACTTTTGGCGAGCAGGTTATCACCGAAGACGGCTACGCCAAGCCACGGCAGCGTCAGCATCATGACCGTGCCCAGCAGGTTGACGAGGGTGATGATTTGGCCTTTCTCCTCGTCGTCTGCGCCGATGGCCGGCGCGATCGCCCCGATCGCACTGGAACCGCAGACGGCATTGCCGCCGGCCATCATCAGCGCGCCGGTTTCGCTGAAGCCGAGGCGCCGGCCGAGTAGGTAGGCCCCGCAGATCACGATCGTCATCATCGCCCAGACGTAGAGCAACCCGCGCCAGCTCATCTGGGCGATCGTCTGGAAGGTGACCGTCAAGCCGAGCAAGACGACGGAATATTCGAGCAGGCGACTCTCGGCGAACTTGGTGCCGACGCTCAAGCTGGATTGTTTGAAGTAGATGTTGCCCAACAAGATGCCTAACAAGATGGCGATGGTGGCCCCGCCGATCTGCGGCAGCAGCAGGCCCAGACCCTTGGCGGCGACCGCCACGCCGATGGATAAGCCTAGCCCAGGCAAGACGGCGCGAATTGAGTCAGTAGCAGAAGTAGTGGTTTCCATTGAGATTGTCTCCATTCGGTAAGTGATGAAACCATTATACCGGGCGTTTCCCATCGACGGGATTGATTGCTATAATAACAGCTATCATATAATCGAATAATAACGGAGAAAAATAATTGAAGAATTTAGCGACGTTCAAGATGGTTTACGAAACCCGGAGCTTCTCTAAGGCCGCAGCGATGCTGTTCATCGCCCAGCCGACCGTGTCGGCGCAGATCAAACAGCTTGAAGCCGAGTTTCATACGCAACTGTTCATCCGCAACGGCCGCGGAGAGCTTGGTTTGACGACGGCCGCAGACGAACTTTACGAGCAGGTCTCGCAGATCCTGGCGGGTTGGGAGGAGTTGCACCTGAAGCTGTCAAACAACCACCAGCACAGCCGGGTGCGCATTGCCGCGTCGCACACCTTCGCGATGTATCTCTTACCGGAGCTCTTGCCCCAGCTCTATGCGCGGTATCCGGCGGTCGCGTTTTCCGTCAAAATGGCGAACTCTTATGAGGTGCAGACTGCGCTGTTGAATCATGATGCCGACCTCGGCTTCATCGAAAAGCCGCTGGCCTCGCGAGGCTTGGCGCGCACCACCTTGATGGCCGATCAGCTCGTGCGCATCGGCCACGATGGCCCGTGGTTGGTCCGCGAGGCAGAATCTGGCGTGGCGTATTACACCAGGCGGTATCTAGCCGAGCTGAACAACCAGGCGCCGGTGCTTGAAGTCGCCTCTAACGCGGTGATCATCCAACTGTTGAAGGCGGGCTTCGGCCAGTCGATCGTGTCGTCGCGGGCGACGGCCGGACTGCCTGCGGTGCCACTAGGTGCGGCGTATGTGCGCTCGTTTTATTTGCTGACGCGCAAGGCCGAGCAGCCGCTGTGCGTGCCGACTGTGTGCCAGTGGGCCGAAGGTAAATTGCAATAAAATCGGGTTCTGGCGCCTGGGATTGGTATAATAAAGAGGGAACGATTGTTGTGCAGGGATTAGGCGAAAGGAGCGTCACTGATGAGTCATACACGAATTTTAGTTGCAACTGATGGGTCAGATTCTTCCGCGGTCGCGTTGCAAAAGGCGGCTATGATCGCACTTGATGAAGGCTGGGGGATCGACCTGCTGCATGTGATCGATACGCGCCAGTACACGACCGGGTTCGGCCAAACCGGCTCGGTCGATGGCAAGCTGCTGTACGATGCCGAACAGCGGGCCCAGGAGCATCTCGATGACCTGCTGCAGCCGCTGATTGCGCAAGGCATCGATGCCAAGCCCCATATTCGTTTCGGGTCGCCACGAGCAGTGATCGCCTTTGACGCGGTCAAAGATTACCGCACCGGCTTGATCGTCATCGGCCGCTCCAGCAAGAAGCTGGTCAGTCGGATGTTCATCGGTTCGGTCGCCAGTTTCGTCGTTGAAAACGCGGCTTGCGACGTCTTGATCGTGACCAATCCCGACGTGACCAATGAGTGATGCGGCACATCACTGGAATATTCAGGCACATAAATAGAGGACTGCGGCGAAGTTGCCGCAGTCCTCTATTTGCCTCAGCGCCAGTTGATGCGCGCCAAGATGCGCTTGCCGAGGAATTCTTGCAGGAACGTGTAGACGATCGTGCTGGTGGCGATCAATGGCCCGTAGACCAAGAAGCGGTCGAAGCGCCAAAGGTTGGCGAGGGAAAAAACGTTGCCGAAGATGAAGAAGACCGCAAACAGCGTGATCAGTAGTGCGAGAATCATGCCGGTTTTATAGCGATTGAGCGGTCGGGCGACCAGGAACAAGACGTGGAATTCGATGATCGCGATCATCAAGACGACCATCGTCGAGGTGGCCGCAAAGCTCCAGTGGAAGACGTACTCCCCCCAGGTCAGCACCAGGGTGTACACCACCACGGCGATGGCCCCCGGCGCGGCGATCGTCATCACCTTTTGCATGAATTGGCCAGACACCCTTGAGAAGTTCGGCTCAAGCGTCAAGAAGAACGACGGAATCGCGACGGCGATCGCCGATACCGGCGTGAGGTTGATCGGCGTGATCGGATAATCCAGCGGCAAGAAGACGAAGATCGCGGTCAAGATGACGGAAAAAATCGTCTTGACCAGATACATCGACGCGACGCGCTCGATGTTGTTGATGACGCGACGGCCTTCGTTCAACACCCCGTTCATCGCGTCGAAGTTCGAATCCAGCAAAACGAAGTCGGCGATGCTCTTGGCGGCTTCGGCGCCACTGGCCATGGCGATGCCACAGTCGGCCTGCCGCAGCGCCAACACGTCGTTGACCCCATCGCCGGTCATGGCGACCGTGTGGCCAGCGGTTTGCAGAGCTTGAATCAAGCGCTTCTTCTGCGGCGGTGTGACGCGGCCGAACACCGTGTGTGTGGTCGCCAGCGTTTGGTAATCGGCATCTTCGGCGACGGTGCTCATGTCGATGAACGCCGTCGCGTCTTTGAGGCCGGCGGTTTGGGCGATATGAGCGACGGTCAAGGGACTGTCGCCTGAGATGACCTTCAACGCGACGCCTTGGGTGTTGAAGAATTGGAAGGTGCTGGCCGCGGTTTCGCGGATCTCATCGGCGATGATGATCAGCCCTAAGAGGTGGCGCGGTGGCAGCTTGGGCGTGAGGGGCCCGTCACCTTGCGCGACGGCCAGCACGCGCAGCCCTTCTTCGGCCGCCTGCGTGATACGCTGGCGACTCGCGGCATCGAGCTGAGCGCCGAAGACGAATTCTGGCGCGCCGACGATGAGGCTTTGCCCGGAGGCGAGCGTGATGCCAGAATACTTTCGGGCACTTGAAAACGGCAGGGTGGCGGTCGTCGCCAGCTTGGGGTCGGGGTAGGCGGTCTTGATCGCCATGGCGGTTTCGTTGTCGTCGTTGAGCGTGTAGATCACGGCTGCTGCGGCCTGCGTGAGGTCGGCTTCGCTGATCCCGCTTGCGGGTTCGACGGCGGTGACCTTCAGGTGGCCAGAGGTGATGGTGCCAGTTTTGTCCAGGCAGATCGTGTCCACGCGCGCGAGCGATTCGATGGCCGGCAAGGCGCGCACCAAGACCCGCCGGTTGGCGAGGTTGCGCGCCGATACCGCCAGCGCGACGTTGGTCAACAGAACCAGGCCTTCCGGAATCATGCCGATCATCGCGGCGCTGGTCGACAACACCGCGCGGTTGTATGCGCCGCGGCGAATCATGGAGACGGCAAAAAGGGCGATCCCAAGGGGAATCAAGACATAGGTGAGGACGCGAATGATGCGGCTGATCGTCGCCAACAGTTGGCTGCTGGTTTCATGGCCTTGCTTGGCTTCAAGCGATAGCTTAGCCGCGAAGGTCTTAGCCCCAACGGCGGTGACCTGCATCACGGCGTTGCCGGCAACGATGAAGCTCCCAGACAACAGCCGGTCGTCGCGGGTCTTGCTGATGGGGTCGGATTCACCGGTCAGGGGCGATTCGTCGACTTCGACCCCGGCGGTTTCAACGACGAGGCCATCGACTGGAATCTGATCCCCGCGGTGCAAGAGCAAGATGTCGCCGACGACCAGCGCGGCTTGATCGAGCTGTTGCTCGTGCCCGTTGCGCCGGACGGTGACCGGAGCTGTCGCCAAGATCTGCATGGCATCGAGCTTCTTCTTGGCCCGAATTTCCTGGAACGTCCCGATGGCGGTGTTGATCAAGGCGACCCCGAGAAACAAGAGGTTCTTGTAACTGCCGGTGGTGACGATGAGTGCGC
>CAKQZO010000110.1 GCA_934293835.1 uncultured Lacticaseibacillus sp.
TGTTGAACATGTATGAGAACTACCCGTTGTGGCAGACGTTCTTCACGAAGCTCGGTTTCCGGGCCGAGTTATCGCCGAAGGGCAACAAGGACCAGTATGAAAAAGGGATGGAAACCATTCCGTCAGATACGGTCTGCTACCCGGCCAAGCAAGTCCACGGCCATATCCAGGCGTTGATCGACAAGGGCTACAAGCGGATCTTCTACCCGGCGGTCGTCTACGAAGTCCAGGAAGACGAACATCAGGCGAACCATTTTAACTGCCCAATCGTCCAGTCTTATCCAGCCGTGATCAAAAACAACGTCGATGAGATCACCAACGGCAGTATCGACTACCGCGACCCGTACCTCAACCTTGCCGACAAGCAGGCGTGTGCGACGTCCCTGTATGAATGCTTCAAGGACCTCGACATCTCTAAAAAAGAGATCGAAGCTGCCTTGGATGCCGGCTACAAGGAACTTGAACACTTCAAGTTACAGATCAGAAACCGCGGCGAAGACACGATGAAGATGCTGATGACGACCGGTGAACACGGCATCGTCTTAGCAGGGCGGCCGTATCACCTCGATCCAGAGGTCAACCACGGCATCTCGCAGTTGATGACCGCCGAAGGGTTCCATGTGCTGACCGAAGATTCGATCGCCCATCTCGGCGACATTCAAGGCCTGCGGGTCGTCAACCAGTGGACCTACCACAGTCGCTTGTACGCCGCGGCCAAGATCGCGGCCAAGACGCCGCAGCTCGAATTCGTTCAGCTGAACTCGTTTGGGTGTGGGATCGATGCCATCGACTCCGATCAGATCGAAGAGATCATGAACCAATATAACCGCCTGTACACGAGCCTGAAGATCGACGAAGGCACGAACATGGGGGCCATCCGGATTCGGTTGCGCTCGTTGAAGGCCGCCGTGGCCGAACGCGCCAAGCGCAAGATCATGCCGCAAAAGCTTGAAGCAGATCCGCAACCCGTCGGCTTCACCCAAGATATGCGCAAGCAAGGTTATACACTGTTGCTGCCGATGATGTCGCCTATCCATCAACACGGCTTAGTCGATGTCGCCTTGCAGGCCTCTGGCTACAACGTCGTCAACTTGCCGATGGATGATCGCAAGAGTATCGATGTCGGCCAGAAGTTCGTCAATAACGATGCCTGCTACCCGGCGATCATCTCGATCGGGCAGATGCTTGAGGCCTTGCAATCCGGCAAATATGATCTGAACAAGACCGCCGTGATGATGACCCAAACCGGTGGTGGCTGCCGGGCGACCAACTACATCCCGCTGATTCGCAAAGCGTTGAAGGATGCCGGCTTTGCCCAAGTGCCAGTGGTTTCGCTCAGCCTCGGTAACCAAGGCGTCGAAGAAACCCCAGGGTTCAAGTTCACCTTACCGCTGCTGCGGCGCGCCGCAATCGCCTTCTTATATGGCGATCTGTTCGAGCGGGTCGTCTACCGCACGCGGCCTTATGAAACCGAGCCGGGGATGATCGACAAGATGCACGACCAATGGCTGAAGCTCGTCCGGCCGTCAGTTGAAAAAGGGTCGTTCCGTGAATTCAAGAAGAACGTCGCGCAGATCGTCAAGGATTTTGACACCGTGCCGCTTGATGAAAGTCAAGTGAAGCCCAAGGTGGGCGTTGTCGGCGAAATCTTGGTCAAGTACTCTCCGATCGCCAACAACAATGTCGTCCGCTTGCTTGAACAAGAAGGCGCCGAAGCGGTTGTCCCAGACATCGTTGGCTTCATGAACTACAGTCTGTACAACCAGCTGTATAAGTATGAACACCTCGGTGCCAAGGCGTCTGCCAAGTACTTCGCCGAGTTCGCCATGGGCTTGATCCGCTGGTGTGAAAAACCGATGCAAAAGGCCTTGGTCGCATCGCGCCGCTTCAATGGCATCGAAGCGATCGATGAAGTGGCTGAAGACGCCTCACACATCTTGAGCCTCGGGAACCAAACCGGTGAAGGCTGGTTCTTGACCGGGGAGATGATCGAGCTGCTGAAGTCCGGCGTGCCGAACATCATCTGCATGCAGCCGTTCGGTTGCTTGCCGAACCACATTGTCGGCAAAGGCATGGTCAAAGAGTTGCGGCGCCAATATCCAGGCGCCAACATTGCGCCGATCGACTACGACCCGGGGACGAGTGTGGTCAACCAGCTCAACCGGATTCGGTTGATGCTGGCGACCGCTAACAAGCACCTCGAACCCGCAGCCGCTCAGGCTTAATCGCAAAGGTCTAAGGTTATGTTCACAAGCCTTAGACCCTTTTGTGCGAGTGTGTTGCATTAATTAGTTTAATCTTTCTCAATAATTGACTGAGATCGTTCCTCGACGCACCAGGAAGTGCTATGCTATCTCTAATCAACCACGCAAGGAAGCGGAAAATATGGTACAAGAACTTCAAAGTATTCTGGGCCGTGAAGCCGAGTCAGGCAAGGCGCTATCGCGCAAGCAACAAGCAGTGTTGACTGCCAGCCTAGAGTTATTCGCCGAGCACGGGTACGATGGGACTTCGACTGCAGACATCGCCCACAAAGCGGGGGTGTCGGAAGGCACCATTTTCAAGCGGTTCCGCACCAAAGAAGGCCTGTTACAGGCGATCTTGGGACCGTTTTTGAACCGGGTCATGCCCAAGGCTGCCGGGGCGTTCGTCTCGGATCTTGCCAAGCAGCGGTTTCCCCATTTTGCAGACCTGCTAGAATATGGGATTCGGGACCGGATCAGCTTCGTGATGAACAATCGCGCGGAGATGAAGATCTTCATTCAAGAAATCGGGAAGAATCCGGTGTTGCTGGTGCAGATGACGGACATGCTCGCCGATGCGCTGCGCGATTCTTTCGATGATATCTTCAAGAAGTATCAGGATAACGGCGAGCTTGTGCGGTGGGAGTCGATGCGGATCATGCGCTATTGTACCAGCGTCATGATCGGGTACATGATTCCCAATGTGATCATGTATGACCAGCCCGTCGACTGCGAGCAAGTGACCCATGATGCCGTCGAATTCCTGTTGGCAGGGCTGACCCCGCGGCCATAAGTAACCGAACAGCACGCTCAGGACTTGCCTAGTTAAGGGCGAGCGCTGAGCGTGCTGTTTCTTAATTGTGCACAAGGGTAAATAAGGGATTTCTAACAATTAGGGCTTTAATTAATAATGATTCTAATGTACAATGGAGGCGTACCGAACAATAAGGAGGTTTTTCACATGAGTTTAGTTGGAAAAGCAGTCGAGCCGTTCACCGCACAGGCGTATCTTAATGGTGAGTTTGTCACCGTTACCGATGCTGATTTGAAAGGGCATTGGAGCGTCGTCATGTTCTACCCAGCAGACTTCTCCTTCGTGTGCCCAACCGAGTTGGAGGATCTGCAAGATCAATATCAGACACTGCAGCGTCTGGGCGTCGAAGTTTACTCAGTTTCCGAAGACACGCATTTTGTTCACAAGGCGTGGCATGATGAATCTGAGGCTGTTGGTAAACTCGAATACGCCATGATCGGCGATCCGTCCCACCAGTTGGCGCGGATGTTCGACGTGCTTGATGAAGAACAAGGCCTGGCGCAGCGCGGGACTTTCATTCTGGATAAGAACGGCGTGGTCCAGTCGATGGAGATCAACGCCGATGGGATCGGGCGCAACGCCGCCGAATACATCGACCGCATCAAGGCCGGCCAATATGTTGAAAGCCACCCAGGTGAGGTTTGCCCCGCCAAGTGGAAGGAAGGCGAAGAGACCTTGACCCCAGGCCTTGACCTCGTAGGCAAGATCTAATGTTAGACGCCAAGTTAAAGCAGCAGTTGAAGGCTTACTTCACATACTTACAAAAGCCGGTGGTCTTCCATCTCGATGCCGGCGATACCGCCAACGGCCAAAAGACCCAGGCATTCTTGGAAGATGTCGTCGGCTTAGACGCCCGGCTAACGCTTGCCCCTGCATCACTGCAGCGGCAACCGAGCTTCGCGATCGATGTGGCCGACCAAGCACCATCTGGAATCGTCTTTGCCGGAATTCCCTTGGGCCACGAGTTCGAGTCTTTCGTGCTCGCCGTGTTGCAGGTTTCAGGCCATGCGCCGAAGATCACCGCTGACCAGCGCCAGCGCATCATGGCAATCGATCGCGACTTGCAGTTTGAGACTTTTGCCAGCCTCTCGTGTCACAACTGTCCCGATGTGGTGCAGGCGCTGAACATCATGAGCGTGTTGAATCCGCATATTCACCACACCATGATCGAAGGGGGCATGTATCAAGACGAGGCCACGGCTAAAGATATCATGGCCGTGCCCACCGTCTTCTTGAACGGTGAAGAGTGGCACAATGGCCGGGCAACGCTAGATGAGTTGGTCGCCAAGGCGGCTGGCCATACCGGCCCAGCGCCGGTTGAAGCGGCCGCTCAGGCCAAGGTCTATGATGTCTTGATCATCGGTGGCGGTCCGGCGGCAGGTGCGGCCGCGATTTATGCCGCGCGCAAGGGGCTGGCCACGGCGATCGTGGCCGATCATATCGGCGGCCAGCCGCTGGAGACAGTCGGTATCGAGAACCTGCCGGGTACCGACTATGTTGAAGGCGAGCACCTGATGCAAAACATCGAGGCGCAGCTGAACAAGTATGCGGTGACGCTCATCTCCGGGCAAACCGTTACCGGCTTGAGTGCCGGTCAGCCGGTTCAGGTACATCTTGAAGGCGATGCTAGTCTGCAGGCCAAGACCGTGATCGTGGCGACAGGGGCACACTGGCGCAACCTCGGGGTCCCTGGTGAGGCCGAATTTCGGAACAAAGGGGTCGCGTATTGCCCACACTGCGATGGCCCGTTGTACAAAGGCAAGGCCGTTGCGGTGGTTGGTGGTGGCAACTCAGGTATCGAAGCCGCAATCGACCTGGCCGGGATCGCTAAGCGGGTCACGGTCTTGGAGTTCGCGCCCGAGATCTCGGCGGATGCCGTGCTGGTCGCAAAGGCCAAATCTTTGGCCAATGTGGAATTGATCGCTAACGCGCAGACCACTGCCGTTGTTGGTGATGGTCGGGTATCGGGGTTGGATTACCTCGATCGTGGCGACCAACACCACGCCCATCTCGATTTAGATGGCGTCTTCGTCCAGATCGGGCTGGTGCCGAACACCGAATGGGCCGGCGATGCGCTCAAGCTTAACGCCCACCACGAGATCGTCGTCGACAAGCGCGGTGCGACCAGCATGGCCAACGTGTTTGCGGCTGGCGATTGCACCGACTCCGCCTATAAGCAGATCGTCATTGCCATGGGCAGTGGCGCCACGGCCGCATTGAGCGCCTTCGATGCGTTGGTTCGCGGCTAAGCTTGCGGTTATACAAAAAAACGGGGCTGTGACAAAAGGCGATTTTGGTACCGACGGATAGCCTAAGCAGACGCTGGGTCCGAACTTTGGACCTAGTGGCTGGTGTAGCTATCTGCTCG
>CAKQZO010000111.1 GCA_934293835.1 uncultured Lacticaseibacillus sp.
GTCAAGAAGAATTTTTAAATCTTCTTTTTCGTTAGCGCTTCATTTGCGCTCGCGACAACTTTTATATCATACCAAGCCTTTCAGAAAGTGTCAACAACTTTTTTCGTTAACCTTTTGGAAACGCCGGTGTTATCAAAAAGACAACCTTGATATCATATCAACTCCGGCAAAAGTCGTCAAGAGTTTTCTGCAAAAAAAACGTCCCGAAGGACGTTTTGGACTTAGGCTTTGGTGATCTTGGTTTGACCGCCCATATATGGCACCAGAACATCAGGAATCGTCACGGTGCCGTCTGCATTCTGATAGTTCTCTAAAATAGCGGCCACCGCACGTCCAACTGCCAATCCAGAACCATTCAACGTGTGGACAAACTGAGGCTTGCCGTTCTCATCGCGGTACTTGATGCTGGCACGCCGCGCCTGAAAATCTGTGCAGTTAGAACAACTGGAAATCTCGCGATAGCGATCTTGTGCCGGCAACCAGACCTCTAGATCATTCGTCTTGGCGCTCGTGAAACTTGCATCCCCGCTGGCCAACGTGATCACATGATATGGCAATCCCAGTTTTTGCAACAAGTCTTCTGCATCGTGAACAAGATTATCCAATTCATGCCAAGAATCTTCTGGCTTACAGAACTTCACCATCTCGACCTTGTTAAACTGATGCATCCGGATCAAGCCCCGGGTGTCTCGCCCTGCCGACCCTGCCTCAGACCGAAAAGCTGGCGAAAGTGCCGTGAAGGATATTGGCAAATCCGCGCTCGGAACGATTTCGCCCCGATAATAGTTGACCAACGGCACTTCCGCCGTCGGGATCAAGGTCATGTTCTGTTCATCGTTAGTAATCGAATACACATCTTCGGTGAACTTAGGAAATTGCCCCGTCCCGAACATCGACTCATCATTCACCAAATACGGTGTGATCATTTCGGTGTAGCCTTCCTTGGCATGCTCATCCAAGAAGAAGTTGTACACGGCCCGTTCCAGACGCGCCCCGGCGCCTTTATAGTAGACAAAGCGGGCCCCGGAAACCTTTGCGGCGCGCTCAAAGTCCAAAATTCCAAGCGCTTCGCCAATTTCAAAATGCGCTTTAGGCGTAAATTCAAATTGACGAATCTTGCCCCACTTATATTCTTCCCGTGCGTCGTCTTCATTCAGCGACATTGGAACGCCATCAGCAGGGAAGTTCGGCAAGCGAACCAGGATGTGTTGAATCTTACCGTCGATCTCTTTGAGTTCATGATCGAGCGCATCGACCTGCTTACCCACCTCACGCATCGCCGCAATCTGCTCGCTCGCATCCTGCTTCGCGCGCTTAGCCTTGGCAATCTCATCAGAGACAGTGTTCCGCTTGGCCTTCAGTGCTTCGGTCTGCTGAATGATCTCCCGACGCTGCTCATCTAAAGCCAACACTGCATCGATCTGCGCACCATCGATCCCGCGCGCCGCAAGCTTTTGCTTCGCCCAATCAGGCTTTTGTCGCAACACTTTAATATCTAACATGTCTTTGCCTCCATTAATGGTCATCAAAACAAAAAGAGCCTCCATCCGTTTGGGACGAAAGGCTCTTTTTTCCGCGGTACCACCCAAAGTTTGACAAATTGTCACCCTCTGCTGGATAACGGCCATCACCGTGCGGCTCGTCGCCGCCCACTATCGCGCTGGAATACGAGGACTATCATGGCTTGCACCGACCGCCATGTCTCTGAAGCCTCTATAGGCGCTTACTCACGTGTTTGCTATTATAAAGATACCGCATCTCTCGCGTTGCTGCAACCTTACTGATAATCGGCCAGCGCCTCGGCGTCTAACACCGTGATTTGCCGTCCGCGGGCCTGCTGAATGATTCCCGCATCAGCCAGCGCCGTTAATTTGCGGCTAAGTGTCTCGGGCGTCGTCCCCAGGAAATCGGCGAGGTCTTTTTTCTTCATCGGTAACACGAAGGTCGCACCAAGCTGTGCCGCTTGCTCGCGCAGATAATGGGCGAGCCGCGTCGCCACATCCGCCGTTGTGGCCAGCGTGGTTTGCGTCTCTAGTTGCTGGATACGCGCCGCCAGCGCCGCGATCAGCGCCGTTGCGATCTCCGGATACTGGCGTAACAACTGCTGAAAGTCCTGCTTGTATAGCACACAGGCCGTCACCGGCGACACCGCACGTGCTTCTGCAGTATGCCGCTGATCCATGAACAAGGCGCTGTCACCGTCAAAATCTCCTGGCTGCAAGAGGCGCAGCAACTGTTCACGCCCATCGGCAGTGGTTTTGGCGATCTTGATCTCGCCTTGATGCAAAATATACAACGCATCGGCGCGGCTATTCTCCAGATACAGCGTCGTATCAGCCGCAAAATGATGATGATGGACGAGGCCTTCGATCTGCTCAAGCTGGGCATGCGGCAAGTGGTTAAAAATCGGCACCGTTGCGACGCACAAATGCTCTTGCTCAGTAATCGCCATCGCCTCCAACACTCATCTTATCATCCCAGATTTGGCGAACCGTCGCATACAATTCGCCGTACCAATCGTTGGAACTCGTCGATGCCCATTTATAGGTCAACGTGTTGGGGCCTTTCTTCTCAGCGGCATCGGGAACGGTCGAGCTTTCGATCACCAAGTCCGCCTGATCGAGGTCGTCTTCATTCGGCGAAATCAACTCGATCCATGGCTGACTCATCAAAAACGCCAACAGGTCGATATAACCAAGGAGCGTCTGTTCAATCACCACAGCCACCTTGACCTTAACCGGCGGCACGAACTGTACGACCAGCTGCAAGACGTTGCGGTAGAATGAATCGGTCAACACATCCAGGCTATCCGTGAAGTCAGTCAGCTCATGGCTGAAAACGATGTGTTCGATCGTCTGCCGCGTCTTTTTACGCAGGCTCGGATTGGCAGGCATCTGATGAAGCTTCTCGTTGACCTCATAAGCGATCACTTCTGTCAAGTCTTCACCGAATTCCAAGATCGACACCGTGACAGCCAGCAAATTCGCAAGCAACATGTTCATCGTTGATTGCGGCAACAAGCCATCAGCGATGAAGTCGACCGGTAGCTTCGCTAAAAACTCGGTGACGAGGGTGTAGATATCGGGATTATACCGCTCAAACCGCCGCACAACCGTCGACTGCATGTCGGTGCCAGTCGTCACGTAAAACGGCAAGAAGTTGAACAAGAAAAACAATGCGGCAGACTCACCCATCTGTTCACCGATGCTGAGTGGTCCAAAACTCGGCGCCGGATCAAGGGCTTCTCGCAATTCTTCAAAGATGTTCGGCACCGGATACTTCAAGGCAAAATGCGTCTTGGCTAGCGACAACGCATGGCCATCTTTCGCCCGCTGCTCGGCGACCGCCCCGTAATACATCGCGATCTCGCGCGTCACTAAGTTTGGCCGGCCCATGTCAAACATCTTGACGATGGCATCGATCTCTCGACTCTTCTGCTCGCGTGGAACTTCTAGGAACGGCCACCCCGCCCCATCAGTTGCCATCCAGAAGATGATCGTCAAAAAGACCCGGATGCGCTTTTCATCCCCTTGCAGGCTCAGCGTCTCATAAGAGAAACGGACTCCGAACTTGCGGGCAAAGTCTCGCACCGGCTTAAGGTGGCGAAGCATCGTTGCCTTACTGGTATCTTCATGCGCCAAGAACGCTTCAAAATTCTCATAGCGATGGTATAACAGCGCCTCTAAGAACTTGTATGGCTGACCTTGCTGAACAAAAAACAACCGGACCTTACTCGATGGCTCGTTAAACAACCGCCGAGTCGGCGCACTCTTATGATGTGTCATCGTCTCGAGGGCTTCGACAAGGCCGTTGTAAGTGTTATACACGCTACCATAGTTGCGACCAGTTAAAGATGCGATCTGCTTAAGGTTGACGTCTTTGACGAGTGGTTTCCCACTACGCTCTATTTCGAGTCGATCTTCGACTGGCGTCTGTGCGACGCGAGCGTTGGTGATACGACGGAACAAGCTCATTTTTTCTGTTTCGGACATCGAAAGAAAGATATCTTCTCGACCTCGCATAGACAATTCCCCCAATAATATTTAGCCAATTATTCAAACTAAATTATAACCGTAATCAAGAGTATTTTTCAAATTAAGATTTATGAAAAATGATGTTAAACCTTTGCCATTCACCTAAAAATTTCTTTCTTATCTCGCCTAAGTGGACTGTGTGCCCAGCCAACCATCAACCACATTCTGAGCGTGAGGCTGGTCACACACACCGGCTATCATTAGCATACTCGAATAGCCGAATTTCATCCAATTAAGTTCACGAATCGTCGCTAAATCACCTCTTTGCTCGATTATTGGCCTACATCCCAACGCCTTTTCCCCTTCTGTATCATGTACCCCCCTCATATACAAATAAGCATATTCGGGTGGTCAACACCGGGGTCCGCGCGTTACAATTATTACATAGTATTTTTTAGATAATCTGATCTAATCCGTTCTGGTTAGCTTGGAGGTTGGGTATGCAATTCGAAACCCTTTTTTTGGACAAAACGGCACAACTCAAGTTTGCGATGCTCCGAGCCCTGTCGAACTCGGCTGCGCGAAGCTTTACCATCGCCGATTTGAGCGATAAGGTACGCTTGTCATATCAGCGCACGTACAACCTATTTCAAGAGTTGCTCGATGATTTTGCCACACTCACCTCTCAATCCCCTGCAACCTTGCGTAAGGCCGCAATGAGTGGCCACCCGCCGGTCACGCTCGACGCGTATCGCCTGTACTTATTGCATAACGCGATTGCTTTTGAATTCTTCGATTATCTCGTGCAAGGCCATCAGCCCAACACTGACCGCTTCTGCCGCGAACACTTTGTGAGCCGCTCGACCCTCTCTCGCAAAACATCCCCCTTGCGCCGCTTCTTGATGGGTTATGGGCTCAAGCTGGCCACCACCTCAGCCACCCTCACTGGTGGTGAGGCGCAGATCCGGCTATGTTTGCTCGCCATCTACTGGCATGCCACTCACGGAAGCACTTGGCCATTCATCGCGATCGATCATGGAGAGTTGATCCAGCAAGTCGCAGCCCTTCCCAAGCAGCACGATCCGCTCACGCACCAACGGCTGATGTATCTGCTGGCGATCTGTCGCCTGCGGATCGCGCAAGATCAGCATCTCAATTCTTCCCCTCCTTCACAGCTCGAAGCCCCTGGCTACTTGCCGGCCAAGAGCTTCCCGCAGCTAAGTAATACCCAACTCGCGGCGGAAAACCAATTCATTGCTTGGTACCAGGCGGACACCTTCCGTTTTGCGCCGACTTCTCTACCAGCACCCTTGCAAGCGGCGACGCCGATCGCAAGCAAAGTCACCACCGGGATTTTGAGTTGCTTAGCTAACTGCGACGAGCCGGGGCTTGACCGCTTGGCAACCCAACCGACCTTCCGCCAGAACCTGTTGCGCGCAACCATTAAT